>JBBSOU010000001.1:0-92716 GCA_038259445.1 Lysobacterales bacterium
AGTCCGGCGGCATCGCCGAACGGTTCGGCGGCAGTGGTCTCGGATTGTCAATCGCGCGCGAACTCGTCGAGCTGATGGGTGGGCGCATCGAGGTGAATAGCGTGCTCGGCAGCGGCACCACGTTCACCGTTGAGCTGCCGCTGCCGGCCAGCCTGCAGGACGATGCGCGCACCGGCATCGAACCGGGTGTGGCGAGTGCTCGGGTCGGCACGCGCCTCACGTCGGGGCTGCACGTGCTCGTGGTCGAGGACGATGCAACAATCGCCCGCGTGATCACGACGATGCTTGCCGAAGCCGGTCATCGCACGACGCATGCGCCGCACGGACTGGCGGCGATGACGGAACTCGTTAAACCCGGCGTCGATATCGCGCTGGTCGATCTCGACCTGCCGGGCATCGATGGCCTGCAACTTGCCCGACTCGTGCGCAAGCGCGAGGCCGACGGCGCCGCACGGGTCGCGCTGGTCGCGATCACCGCGCGCACCCTCGGGGATGAAGAGCAGCAGGTGCGCGAAGCTGGCATGGACGGTTTTCTGCGCAAGCCGCTCAGCAAGGCGCAACTCGAGGCCGCGATCGCTGCACATGCGCCAGGGTCCAACGACTGAACAACCCGCCACGCAACGCGCGGGCAATCGATGCTGGCGCTGCGCCCGCGAAACCTCGCGTGCCGCAGCGCCCGTTTGTCGCAGGAATACTCTGATCCCGTCTGCCCTGACGTCACCGCACTGCCTGCGCGCGCATCGAAGCGTGACTCCGACAAGCAGTCTGGCCGTCTGTCGACGCGCCACGGCGCAACGCTGCGCGCAGGCAATGTGGCCTCAATGTCTTGATTCAAATGACGGGGGTGATGTGCACAAGGTCCTCGCGCCGGCCCGCGGATTGCCTTGGCCACCCATCTCAAGCGGCGCCACGCACTCGATCGGCAGAGCCCTGTGGTCAGCGTGCCGCCTGCGCAGACGTCGTCATTATCCCTGGCTCTCGACGCGCCCATACTCGTGCACCGCGTCGACCAGTACGGCGACATGGTCAGGATCGATGTCGGGCGTGATGCCGTGGCCGAGGTTGAAGATGTGTCCCGGTCCGCTACCGAAACTCGCCAGCGTCGCCTTGACTTCGGCGCGGATCGCGTCGGCATTGGCATACAGCGTTGATGGATCCAGATTGCCCTGCAGGGCAACGCGCGCTCCGACGCGCCGACGCGCTTCATCGAGAGTGACCGTCCAGTCCAGACCGAGGCCGTCGCAGCCGCTGTCGGCGAGCGCTTCGAGATGGCCGTTGGCACCTTTCGAGAACAGGATCAGTGGCACATCACGCGTCGCCGGATCTGCCTTGAGCAACTGTGCAACCTCGACCAGATAGCGCTGCGAAAACTCGCGGAAAGCGCGCGGGGAGAGCATGCCGCCCCAGGTGTCGAACACCATCAGCGCCTGCGCGCCCGCTGCGGCCTGTGCAGCGAGATAGCTGACCACTGCCTTGGTGTTGACGTCGAGCAGGTGATGCAGCGCGGCCGGCTCGTTCCACATCATGGCTTTCGCGCGCGCGAAATTGGACGAGCCTTGGCCCTCGATCATGTAGCACGCAAGCGTCCACGGACTACCCGAGAAACCGATCAGCGGCACGCGGTCGTTGAGCTCGCGGCGGATCAGTCGAACTGCGTCGGTGACGTAGCGCAGATCGGTTTCCGGATCGGGCACACCGAGCTTGGCGATGTCGGCTGCGCTGCGCAGCGGGTGATGGAACTTTGGCCCTTCACCCTCGATGAAGTGCAGGCCGAGGCCCATCGCATCGGGCACGGTTAGGATGTCGGAAAACAGGATCGCCGCATCGAGCGGAAAGCGGTCGAGTGGCTGCAGCGTCACTTCACAGGCGAGTTCCGGCGTCTTCGCCAGCGCCAGAAAACTGCCGGCGCGCGCCCGCGTGGCGCGGTACTCGGGCAGGTAACGCCCGGCCTGGCGCATGATCCATACGGGGGTGGTGTCGACAGGCTCGCGGCGCAAGGCGCGCAGGAAACGATGCTCGGTCATGGGTGCTCCGTCATTGGCCGACGAGTTCGGCTTGCATGGGACCGATCCTTCGCGGCCACCCGGAGGTGACTGCGATATCGGCGGGAAGGGTTGCACGCGCCTCGCGCGCTGCATCGATGGTGGCGAAGTCCGACCACAGGATGCTGTAGGACGGACCATCGGCTCCGCGCATCCGCACGAAGTAGACGCGCCCTTGCACACGGGTGAATGCGATCGCCAGGGCGGCGAGCTCACCAACGCCGCGTGCGCGCGCGATCTCGAGTGTGTAGCGGCTCGCCGGCAGCAGCGCGAACGCGCGCGCATCCTCGCCGGACTGGACGTCGATGGCGGGCATGCGCGCGGGTGTGTCGATGCGTGTCGCCATCGGTGCGCTGGCTGCAGGCGCGGCGACCGGCCTTGCCGAGGGCTCGTCGCGTGGCACCGCTAAGGTGTTGGCCGGCACTGCCGGCGGTGCCGGTTCGGGCGGTGCCGCGGCAACCGGCACCGGTTCGCTGACGCGATCCGCCGACGGGCTGCGCAGGTAGCTCGGCAGCGCGCGTGCGTTGTCGGCGGATACCGGCGATTCCGCCGCGACCGTTTCGGTTGGCGCATCCACGGTCGCTGAAGGCGCTTCGACGGGTGCGGCGACTGCCTGCGCCGCCGTGCGGCGCGCCGGCGTGATGTCGGCCCCGGTCTTGGCGCGACATTCGAAGCGCGTTCGATCGGCGGAGGGTTCGCAGATGCGCTCGGCGCCGGGCTCGAAGGCGAGTCCGAGACTGGCGGCGACCAGCAGGGCGCAACCGGACATACGGGCGATGGCGCGCTGCTCAACCCGCATGCGGACTGTCCAGGCCCTTGCTGAACATCACGTGGAAACCACGCTTGACCTGCGCGTCGCGGGCGTGCTCGAACGCGGCAATCGCGCCGTCACGTTCAAGATAAACCTCGCGCTTGCTGCTCGATCGAGCGCCCGGCTGGCCCCATTCGCGATAGAGCGACCAGCCACCGAGCAGATCCTGCTGCAGCACGATCTCGTAGTAGCGCGGTGCCTCGTTGTCGACCGGCCGCGTTTGCATGAATAGGCGCATCCGCGGATTTTAGCCGCAATGCATGCGCACGGTGCAGGCTTCGTTGCGAAGCACGCCGATCAGGGAGCCTCGATCGTGTAACCGCGCGCGCGAAGCTGGTCGAGATAGCCGCCGGCGTCGAGCAGGCGCCCGACCGGCATCGTCGCGAAGGTGACCGCATTGCGGCTCAAGGCGGCCTCGGCCGCGTCGAGCCACAGCGCCGAGACGCGCGCAGGGATGTCGTCGACGCCTTTTTCCTCGGCAATGCTCGAGCCGAGGATCGCGTCGCGGCAGGTCTTGAACTGGTCTGTGTAGGTGAGTCCGGTCAGCGCTTCGATGTCGCCAAAGGCCCATGCGTTGGCGCGCGCCTGCATGACCGCGAGATCACCTTCGAGGCGTTCGATCGTCATGCGGAAACAGCCGATGTCGTCGAGCGGCGTCCTGGCGAACTGCTTGACCGCCGCGCGTGCCTTCTCGACCTTGAGCTCGAGGCGGGGTTGTGTCATCTCGACCTGGTTCTTGCGCGCAGCGCGCTTGACCACCGGGTCGACAACGCTGTCATCGGACAACCCGGCACGCTTGAGCGCAGCCTGGTAAAGCTCGAACGCGGCAAACAGGGGCCGGCGCTTCTCGATCGAATCGTCGCGTCCGAGATACTTCTGTTTCAGCTCGAGCCAGCGCGGGTAGAGATCCGCCGGAATCACATCAACGAGTCGCTGCTTGTCCGGGTTGTTGCGCGCGCTGAGCAGCGCCGGCAACAGGAACAGGCCGCCGATCGCGCCGCCCTTGACCTCGAGATCGACGTCGGTCGGCAGCAGAACCTGCTGCGACTGCGCGATCGTTTCCTCGACCTCCTTCGACAGCCACGTCATCTTCTTCGGCAGCGGGGTAAGGCTGCCGAGGATCCAGAGGACATTCTCGCCGCGCGAGACTTTCCACATTCCGGGCCCCGGTTGTTCGCCGCTGACCACGATCGCGGTCAGTGTCGCGATATCCGGTGCCGGTGATTCGGCGCGCGCGGGCACGGCGGCGAGCAGCGCAATGGCGACAAGGGTCCTGGCGAGGATCACGGGGCAGCTCCACTTCAGCGACTTGAAACGAGGGCGGTCCGCAAGGTACTGCGGAATCGACAAACGGGCGCGGCGCAGCATACGAAGCCGCCTTGCCGGTAGTGTGAAGAACGTGTTCCGGCGCACCCTCATCGACACGCAGTCGACCGTGCTGATGAGGCACGGCGCCACGCGCCACAGCATCGCCGGTGCAATGCGCTCAGGAATCGCTAAGCACGCGGCGTATTGACGCAAGATCGACGCCGTCGACCAGTTCGGCGGCACCGAGCGCCTGCCAGAGCACGAGACGGATACGCCCGCTGATCGCCTTCTTGTCGAGCTGCATGCGCGCGAGCATACGTTCGACATCCACGCCCTCGGGCATGGCGGTTGGCAAGTCGAGTCGCTCGAGCAGGACATGCAGTCGCGTCGCATCGCTTGCCGGCGCACGTCCGAACAGCGTCGACAGCCGCGCAGCCTGCAGCATGCCGATCGCCACTGCTTCTCCGTGCAGAAGGTGGCCGTAGCCACACTCCGCTTCGAGCGCATGGCCGAACGTGTGGCCGAAATTGAGCAGCGCGCGTTCGCCGCGCTCGTGCTCGTCGCGTGCCACGACAGCGGCCTTGTGCCGGCAACTGGTTGCGATGGCGTGCAGCAATGCATGGGTGTCGCGTGCCATCAGTGCCTCGGCATGCGCTTCGAGCCAGGCGAAGAACGTGGCATCGCCGATCGCGCCGTACTTGACCACTTCGGCGAGTCCGGCGCGGTATTCGCGCGCCGGCAATGTGTCGAGGCAATCGGTGTCGATGACGACCGCATGCGGCTGATGGAACGCGCCGACCAGATTCTTGCCGGCCGGCAGGTTGACGCCGGTCTTGCCGCCGACCGACGAATCAACCATCGCCAGCAGCGTGGTCGGCATCTGCACGAAGGCAATGCCACGCATCCAGCACGCCGCGGCGAATCCGGCGAGGTCGCCAACGACACCGCCGCCGAGCGCGATGATCGTCGCATCGCGGCTCGCTCCGAGCGTGGCCATGGCAGCAAGCACGCGCTCGACATTGGCGAAGGTCTTGTATTGCTCGCCGTCCGCCAGCACGACGGTCGACAGCGCGCCGCCGGCCAGCACGTCGCGCACACGCTGCAGATACAGCGGCGCGACCGTCTCGTTGCTGACGATCAGCACATGGCGACCGCTGATCGCCGCTCGCCAGCAGGCGCCGTCGCCGAGCAGCCCCGCGCCGATGTGGATCGGATAGCTGCGCTCGCCGAGCACGACATCCACGCGCGTGGTGCTCATGCCGTCGAGTCCGATATTTCGCGTTGCCATGCGCGTTCGAGCAAGCCGGCAATGTGGCGCGCGAGTGTGCCGCTGCTGCCGTGCCCGCTCGAGGCAATGTGCAGGTCGGCGATCTCGGCATACATCGGATTGCGCTCGGCGGCGAGATGTTCCAGGGTCGCGCGTCGATCGCCCGAGCCGATCAGCGGGCGCTTGCGGTCATGCCGCAGGCGCTCCAGTTGCGCAGCCACGCCGGCATCGAGCCAGATGACGAAACCGTGTCGCGCCAGCAGGTCGCGATTGATCGGGTCGAGGACCGCACCGCCGCCGGTCGACAGCACGATGCCGCGGCGCTCGACCAGTTCAGCCAGCATCTCGCGCTCGCGCCGCCGGAATCCCGCCTCGCCTTCAATGTCGAAGGTCAGCGCGATGCTGGCGCCGCTGCGTTCCTCGATGGCCTGGTCGAGGTCGATGAACGGCATGCCAAGCGCTGCGGCCAGGCGCCGTCCGATCGACGTCTTGCCCGCCCCCATCGGGCCAATCAGGAAAATGTTAGCGGCAGGGTTCATGTCGACGATGCTAGCAGCAGGCAGCTACACTGGGGACGCCGCCCCCGAAGTCCTGCTCATGGTTCGATTCATCGTCGTTTTTCTCGTGCTTCTGGTCGTGCTCTTCATCGCCGAACTGACCCCCACGGCAGAGCACTACGTGATCATGCCATTCACGTCGGTGCTGGCCGACGCGAGCGCGTGGATCATCCATCTGTTCGACCCCGAGACCGTTTCCTACGGAAAGCACATCCGCAATGCCGACGGCAGTTTCATCATCGCCATCGAGCGTGGCTGCAACGGCGTCGAGGCGGTGATCATCCTGTTCTCGGCAATCCTCGCGTTTCCTGCTCCGTGGCGCTACAAGCTCAGCGGACTCGCGCTCGGCTTCGTGGCGATACAGGCACTCAACCTCGTTCGCATCGTCAGCCTGTTCTACATGGGCCTGTGGAACCGGGTCTGGTTCGACTGGTTTCATCTGTACCTCTGGCAGGCGTTGATCATCCTTGATGCGTTGATCGTGTTTCTGGTCTGGCTGCGCTACTTGCCGCCGTCTCCCGATCGTCGCCAACGTGTTGCCAGCGTCGCGCCGGGCAGCCGGGATTCAGGCAGCCAGTTGGTATGATCGGGGACATCCAAACGGGAGACGCGTCATGTCCGTAGCAAAGGTCCTGGAAGTCACCAGCTCGTCGGAAAAGAGTGTCGAAGACGCGGTTCAAAGCGGATTGCGCAAGGTCGCCGAGACGGTCAAGGGCATCAAGGGCGCCTGGGTCAACGACATCAAGGTCAAGACTGCAGACGACGGCACGATCGAGGAGTGGCGCGTCAATCTGCGCGTTTCGTTCGTCGTCCAGTAACCCGGTCTTCGCGTGATCCGATTGGCCGAGTGACAGCGCGGGCCGCGCGGTCACTCGTTCGGCCATCGCAAACTGCCCAAGGGCACCAGCGACCTGCTCGGCACGCGTTCGCGCAGTCATCGGTTTCTGCTCGAGTTGTCACGCCAGTGACGCGGCGGTGCTCGTCGAGCGCAACGCTGATGTCGGCGCTCGCAGCGAGCGTTCGCAATGCATGTCGACTGATCCGTTCGAAATGGGCGATGAAGCGCACCAGCTGCGACGGCGTCATGGCGCGCCGCGCGTCGCGGCGTCGCAGCGTCTGCTCCTGTTGTGCGCGCCAGCCGGCAACCACCTCGAAAGCGGGTGCCTTCAGTTCGATCAACAGGTCGAGCCGTTGCCACAGCCTTGCGTACGCGTCGCCCAGACATGCATTGGCATAGCCGCGCCAGCGGCCTTCTGCATCTTCTTCTCGCTCGAGGCGGTTGATCGGGCGCTGCAGTTCACTCGCGGCCTCGGCCGAAACGCCGACACACCAGCCTTCGAACAGGATCACCTGCGGTACGCATCCGATGCGTCGCCATCGCGACGGCGCGACACGCGTGTCGGAGCCTTTGTCGAACCGTGGCAGGCGCGCAGGCGCAAGCGCGCTTGCGTACGCCAACGCATCGAGTGTCTGCTCGATCAGCGGCGGCGAATGCGTGCCGGGAACTCCGCGCGTCATCAGCAGCGGATGGATCGTGCGCGCCAGTCGCTGCCGCTCGCGTCGGCCGAAGTAGGCATCGTCCAGCGACAACGCGAGTGCGTTGATCGACTGTGCGCGACACGCCGCGACCAGTTGCGCGGCGAGCGTGCTCTTGCCGCTTCCCTGCAGGCCGGAAAGTCCGACCACCAGTGGCCACTGCGCGGCCGCGGCACGTGGCTGCAGGTGCGCGACCAGCGCGGCAATCAGCGCAGGATCGGGCAGGGCACGCGTGCTAGCATTTCGCGTCATGTCGAACCGAAACGAAGTGGACGGCGCAAGCGCCGGACTCTACCAGCAAGCCCTCGATACCCTGCAGCGCCTGATCGATGAAGCAGCAGCCAGCGGTGACCTCGAGCCGACCGCGATGACGCTGGCGACAACCGACGGCGATGGTCGCGTGTCGGCGCGTGTGGTCCTGCTCAAGGGCATCGATGCGCGCGGCCTGCGCTTCTTCACCAATTACCAGAGCGACAAAGCTGCGCAGCTTGCCGCGCATCCGCGTGCTGCGCTCACGTTCCACTGGAAAACGCTGCGCGATCAGGTGCAGGCGCGTTTCGAGGGAGGTGTGGAAAAACTCGACGCCGGGGCGTCGGACGTCTATTTCGCCACGCGCCCGCGCATGAGCCAGATCGGTGCCTGGGCCTCGCTGCAGTCGCAGCCGTTGCCGTCGCGCGAGGTCTTCGACGCGCGCGTCGCCGACCTCGAGCAGCGTTTCAGCGACCGTCCGGTCGAACGCCCGCCACATTGGGGTGGTTACCTGTTCGTGCCGCAGCAGATCGAGTTCTGGTACGGCGCGCGCTACCGCCTGCACGAACGCGTGCGCTACACACTCGCCGGCGACCAGTGGAGCGAGCAGCTCCTGTATCCGTAGGCAAGCCGATGGACGGGTTTCCGCAGCGCATCGTGTGCATGACGGAGGAACCGACCGAAGTGCTGTATGCGCTCGGCGAAGAGCATCGCATTGTCGGCATCTCCGGATTCACCGTGCGCCCGCCGCGAGCGCGCCGTGAAAAGCCGAAGGTTGCGGCGTTCACGAGCGCAAAAATCGGCGAGATCCTCGCGCTCGAACCGGACCTCGTGATCGGCTTCTCCGATATCCAGGCCGACATCGCGCGCGACCTCATCCGAGCCGGCATCGAGGTCTGGATCAGCAACCATCGCAGTGTCGACGGCATCCTCGGGTACATTCGCCGTCTCGGCGCAATGGTCGGCGCCGCTGATCGAGCCGATGCGTATGCTCGGCTGGCCGAGCAACGCATCGAAGCCGTGCGCACGGCGGCGGCAGGTTTCGCGTTTCGGCCGCGCGTCTACTTCGAGGAGTGGGACGAGCCGATGATCAGCGCGATCCGCTGGGTATCGGAACTGATTGCCATCGCCGGTGGCGACGACATCTTTCCCGAGCGCGCGGCGAAATCGCTCGGTCGCGACCGCATCGTTGCCGACGCACGAGAAGTGATCCGCGCCGCGCCGGACCTGATTCTCGGCTCATGGTGCGGCAAGAAGTTCCGACCCGAGAAAGTCGCTGCGCGCAGCGGTTGGGACATCATTCCGGCAGTGCGCTACGGCCAGCTGCACGAAATCAAGTCACCGATCATCCTGCAGCCGGGTCCGGCTGCACTGTTCGATGGATTGGCAGAGATCCATCGGCGTGTGGCGTCGGTGGCGACGAGGCGGGAACAGGAAATCTGAACTCTGGATTCTGTCGCCCGCCACGCAGGCCGGGCTGGCCTCATCAACTGGGCCTGCGAAAATCGCATCCGAACCTCGATTCCCGATTCGCGAGAAAAATCACTCGGGCGGAAAATTGTGGTTGAAGCGCACGTTCAACGCTTGGGTCGAGCCGCTTGGCCGAATGTCGAGGTTGAAGGTGTAGGTTTCCGGTCCCCTGGCGTCGAACAGGCCGATGTAACTGACCTCGTCTCCCGGAATCTCGCGGAACGTGATCGGCGTGCGCTGGCCCGTGAGATTTACCGCCTCGCCGCTGATGGTGGCGGTCAGCGCTTCGGACGAGCCATCCGCGCGGGTTTTCTGTACGGCGATGTTGAGCAGGCCGACACGGTTCGAACGCGTGATCGCGTAGCGCTTCGCCATGGCTTCGCCAAGCGCGAGCGTCGGGATCGCATTGAAATGGACAACCGTGTCGCCGAATGCCTGCGAGTTCTGCGCCGCGGCCGGCGTCGAAGTCGAAACCGCGAGCACGGCGAACACTGCTGCAAACGTGATGGCGAGGCTTTGCATGTGGAATCCCTGCATCGGAGTCATCCGATGATAGCCGCTCGCTCGATGCGCGGGCTCAGACACCTTGTCCCAGGCGCATGCCGAAGTCGAGCAGCGGCTGCACGACCAGCGCGCGCAGCAATGCGATGGCGAGGATCGCGATCATCGGCGACAGATCGAAACCGCCGAGCCCGGGCATGCGTCGACGGATCGGCGCGAGCACCGGTTCGGTCAATTGTGCGATCAGCGGAATCACCGGATGGCGACTGTCACTGCCGACGAAACTGAGGATCACGCGCACGAGGATCAGCACGAGCATGACGATCAGGGTGAACCCGATGAGATCGGCAAGGGCGATCAGCAGCAGTCCTGGAATGCTCGGCATGCTGGCGAACATGGCGAACACGAGGACGCGCTTGATGACGAACAGCAGCCATGCCAGCAGCACGCCGGCGATGTCGAGGTTGCGCCACGACGGGATGATCCGACGCAGCGGAATCAGCAAGGGATTGGTCGCCTTGTACAGGAACTGGCAGATCGGGTTGTAGAAGTTCGCCCGCACGAGTTGCAGCAGCACACGCAGTACCACCAGCGCGATGGCGATGCCGAACACGAAGTCGATCAGGATGACACCGGCATTGGCGAAGTAATTCATCGATCAATCCTGATCCTGCATGTCTGAAAGATCCTTGCCGCGCTGCGTCGCCGCGGCAACCGCCGTGCGCACCAGGGTTGCGAACCCGCCCGCGCAGAACGCATCGAGCGCAGCCTGCGTGGTGCCGCCGGGCGAGGTTACGCGTGCGCGCAGGCTGGCCGGGCTCTCGCTGTCTTCACTGGCCATGCGCGCCGCGCCGAGACAGGTCTGCACGGCCAGCGCGCGTGCCGTCTCGCGAGGCAGCCCGTGCGCCGTGGCGGCATCTTCGAGCGCCTCGATCAGGAGCAGGAAATATGCCGGCCCCGATCCCGAAAGCGCCGTGACCGTATCCATGAGCACTTCGTCGTCGACCCACGCGGTGATGCCGGCTCCGGCCATCAGTGCCTGCGCCAGTGCGCGCGCCGACGAATCGACGCTGGCATTGGCAAACAGCCCGGTGGCACCCGCGCCGATGAGTGCCGGAGTGTTCGGCATGCAGCGCACGATCGCACATGCCGATCCGAGCCAGCGATCAAGCTGGTCGACGCGGATGCCGGCGGCGATCGACACGATCAGTGGCCGGTGCGAAACCACCGGCGCGATCGACGCGCAGACATCGCGCATGACCTGTGGCTTGACGGCGAGCACGATGATGTCCGCGGTCGCGGCAACGTCGGTCGCGTGGGCAAAAACGCCAACGCCGAAGTCGGTGCGCAAGGTTTCGCGCAACGCCTCATTCGGTTCGGCCACCGTGATCCGCTGCGCCACCGCGCCAGCGCGGACCAGCGCGCCGATCAGGCTGCGCGCCATGTTGCCGCCGCCAATGAAAGCGATGCGACGGGCGTGCAGCAGTGTGGAAGTCGACTCGGAAGACATGGCTGCGGACGAACGTGAAGGGTGGCGAAGGATAGCAAGCCCGATCCTGAGAGCGGCGCATGCGTTTTCGATCACCCGATATCGCTCAGTGGCGCGCACCGAACAGCAACGAGCCGACCCGAACGAGGTTCGCGCCTTCGCTGATCGCCAGTTCGAAATCCTCCGACATGCCCATCGACAAGGTGTCGATTCCCGGGTGCGCGGTGGCCAGCCGTTCGAACAATTGATGCATGCGCACGAAAGCGGCGCGGCGCAGACCCGGGTCCGGATCGGGCGCCGGAATGGCCATGAGGCCGCGCAATCGCAGTCGCGGCTGCGACAGGATTGTCTCGGCGAGTGCATCGATCGATGCCGGCGTGCAACCCGACTTGCTCTGCTCGTCGTCGATGTTGACCTGGATCAGCACGTTCAGTGGTGCCGCCCGTTCGCTGCGATGGCGGGCGAGCGGGGCGATCAGCTTGTGGCGGTCGAGCGTCTGCAGCCAGTCGAAGTGCTCGGCAACCTCGCGGCACTTGTTCGACTGCAGCGGTCCGATCAGATGCCATTCGAGGTCGAGGTCGGCGAGCTCACGCCGTTTGCCGAGGGCTTCCTGGACGTAGTTCTCGCCGAACGCCTGCTGGCCCAGCTCGGCAAGCGCACGCAGCGTGGCCGACGGACGGGTTTTGCCGACCGCGAGCACGCGCACCGCGCGGCCTTCGGCGGCGGCTTCGGCGCGTTCGATCACGGAACGCCACGTGGCTTCGAGGGAATTCGTCATTGCTGCTTGCATCGCATTGATTTTGCCGAGCTATACTCGCCGCAACCGCAGGCCAGCGCCGCCCGGGCGCGTTCAGGGGGAAAATACATGGATATCGCCGAGCTGCTCGCCTTTTCGGTCAAGAACAAGGCATCCGACCTGCACCTGTCGGCCGGCCTGCCGCCGATGATCCGTGTTGACGGCGATGTTCGCCGCATCAATATCCCGGCGCTCGACCACAAGCAGATCCACGGCCTGATCTACGACATCATGTCGGACAAGCAGCGCCGTGACTACGAGGAGTTCCTCGAAGTCGACTTCTCGTTCGAGATTCCGGGACTGGCGCGCTTCCGTGTCAATGCGTTCAACCAGAACCGCGGTTCCGGTGCGGTGTTCCGCACGATTCCGTCTGAAGTGCTCACGCTCGAGGATCTCGGCTGTCCGAAGATCTTCAAGGAGCTGATCGAGCAGCCTCAGGGATTGGTCCTTGTTACCGGTCCGACCGGCTCGGGCAAGTCGACCACGCTCGCGGCAATGGTCGACCACGTCAACAAGAACGAGTATGGCCACATCCTCAGCGTCGAGGATCCGATCGAGTTCGTGCACACTTCGCAGAAATGCCTCATCAACCAGCGCGAAGTGCACCGCGACACGCACGGGTTCAACGAGGCGTTGCGTTCGGCGCTGCGCGAGGATCCCGATTACATCCTGGTCGGCGAGCTGCGCGATCTGGAAACGATCCGCCTCGCGTTGACCGCAGCGGAAACCGGACATCTCGTTTTCGCCACGCTGCACACGAGTTCGGCCGCGAAAACGATCGACCGCATCATCGACGTATTTCCGTCCGGCGAAAAGCCGATGGTGCGCTCGATGCTGTCGGAGTCGCTGCGTGCGGTGATTTCGCAGTCGCTGCTCAAGAAGGTGGGTGGTGGGCGCATCGCCGCGCACGAAATCATGGTCGGCATACCGGCGATCCGCAACCTGATCCGCGAGGACAAGGTCGCGCAGATGTACTCGTCGATCCAGACCGGTGCGCAGTACGGCATGCAGACACTCGACCAGTGCCTGCAGGACCTCGTCAAGCGTGGACTGGTCACGCGCCAGCAGGCGATCGGCTACGCCAAGAACAAGGAAATCTTCAAGTAGGCACGCAGCGGCGTGACCGGCGAAGGTGTCGCCGTCGCCGTCGAACCTGCATCCGAAATCGGTTTTCGTGCGTAATTTTCGAACGACGCGTGCGACGTGATGTCGTGTTGCCAGTTGAGTCACGGGGGATATGAACGTGAAGAATTTCCACAATAGCGCAATGCTGCTTGGCGCTCTGTTGCTTGCTGCGTGCGCGCCGTCGCGCCCCGACCCGATGCTCGACCCGCCGCGTGAAACGCCGCCGATGGCTGCGCCCGCCGACACGCCACCACCACCACCACCACCACCGCCGCCGCCCCCACCGCCACCATCGACGCCACCACCACCATCGACACCACTGCCGCCATCGACACCACCTCCGCCACCACCACCGGCGAAGCCGCTTGTTGCGCAACCAGCGCCGGTGGCTGCAGCGAAGCCAAAGGCAGTAACCGCGCCGCGCGCGCAAGCCGCGCAGGAAGTCATCCCTGACGCCGCACCGATCGCGGCGGATGCCACGCGTGCGCCGCTGTCGGGAACACTCGTGCTGAGTGCGGCCGCCGGCCAGTCGCTCGACGCCGGCGACATGGCCAATGCCGTGGTCTATTTCGTGCCCGATGCCGGGGTCGCCAAGCCGAAGCCGGGACGCTTCAGGATCTATACGCAGAACAAGCGGTTCGAACCCGAATCGCTGGTCATTCCGCTGGGCAGCACGATTTCGTTCCCGAACCAGGACGAGATCCTGCACAACGTGTTCTCGGTCACGCCGGCATCAAGCTTCGATCTTGGCCTGTACGGCGAAGGCAAGAGCGCCGAGTACACGTTCAAGAAGACCGGCCTCGTGCTGATCAACTGCAATGTGCACCACGCGATGCAGGCCAACGTGCTGGTCGTCGACACGCCGCATTTCGTCCGGCCCGGCGCCGACGGACGTTTCGTCCTCGACGGACTGCCCGCAGGTCCCGGCAAGCTGATGGTCTGGCATCCGCGCGCGAGCATCCAGACGCGAGCATTGAGCACGCCGGGTAGCGATGCCGTCGTCGTGCAGCTGGCCCTGACCAAGCCACGCGTCGTCGAGCATCTTAACAAAGAGCGCAAGCCGTACGCGCCGTCGGCGCGATAGGAGTCAGGGATGGGTATCCAGTTGCGCTCGGCGCTGTCGATCATCGCGCTCATTGCCCTGCTTGCCGCGATTGGCATCGCCACCGCCGTGTCGCAGTCCCGGGTAATCGAGAGCCGTGTCGACGGGCATACCCTCGAGACCGGTCATTCGATCCAGCTGCAGGTCGAGCGCGCGATGCGGCGTGAGCTCGAGCTGACCTCGAGCGTGGTCGCCGGCAGTCCGAGTTTCGTCGGCTATATCGCGCAGTCGTTGAGCGGTGCCGGCACGGCGGGACAGCAGATTGACACCGCATCGATCCGCGATCTTCTCGACGAGCGACGCGTCGAGTTCGGGCTTGATCTTGCCGGCGTCCTCAATGTCGACGGTCGCACGGTCGCCGTCACCGGAGACGTCGTCCGCGGACAACCCGATTTTTCATCGACGCCACTCGTCCAGTCCGTGCGCGACAACGGCGCTGCATCGATCGATCTTTGGACATACGACAATCGACTGCTGCTTGTTTCGGTGACGCCGATGCTGCGTGGTGCGACCGTCGAGGCGATGCTGCTGAGCGGCTACGAGATCAGCGCCGAGTTTGCGGCACGCATCGCGCGCACGGCACAGACCGGCATCACCCTGGTCGGCGTTGCCGCCAATGCAACCGCCATCATCGCGTCGACGCTCCCCGGCAACGAGCACCCTCGCGTCGTCGCGCTGATCGACAGCCAGTCCGCGCGCCTCGGCGAAATTGCAGCACAGACCGCGCTGCCACGTCTCGATCTGGCGCTGGATTCGGGTAGCACGCGCGCCACCGTTGCGCCGTTGTTCGGCGCGCCGCAAACGGCGTTGCTGGTCAGTTCGATTTCCGTTGAACAGCGTCTGGCCATCGACGACGGTATCCGTCAGCCGATGCTGATCGGCGCAGCCGTCGGCGTCGTCCTCTTGCTGCTGTTCGGCTTGATCCTGCAGCGTCGCGTCATGAAACCGCTCGCCGACCTTTCGGATCTGTCGGACCGCATCCTGCGCGGGGACTTCCAGTTGTTTGCCAAGACCGCGGGCAGCGCCGCCACCGCGCGCATCGGCGCCGCCTTCAATCATGTGCTCGGCGAGCTGCGTGGCTACAAGGAAGCGATCGAACAGCGGCGCGATCGCGGCTGATGCGCGGCCACAGACGTTTGACAAGGTTTTCAGGGGAACATCGCGCCATGCTCACTTCAAACATTCGTCTTCGCGCGATCGCGCTGATGATGCTGATGCTCGGCCTCGCCTCGCCACTGGCCGATCTGTACGCACAGGATGCAGCAAGCGAGGAGCCGAGCCCCGCCGAACTTGCGCGCCCCGACCCGAGCCTGATCGGCAGCGACAAGCTGCTCTTGACCGGCGGTGTCAGCCAGATCGAAGGGGCGGCCGGGGGCGGCCTGACGCCGTGGGCGATCATTGGCGGCTACGGTACGCGCGACCAGGTCGGCGCCAACGCGTTCTACACGCGCGTCGATGTCGATGACTATCATCTCGATACGGCCGGCTTTCTTGTCGGACTGTTTGACCGCCTGGAGCTTTCGTATGCACGCCAGCGCTTCGATACCGAAGCGGTTGGCGCAGCGCTCGGGCTGGGCCAGGGGTTCACGTTCACCCAGGATGTCTTCGGGGCGAAGCTCAAGGTCGCCGGTGACGCCGTGCTGGAGCAGGACAGCTGGTTGCCGCAGCTCGCGCTCGGCCTGCAGTACAAGCGCAACAATCGCGGCGCGGTACTCGATGCGATCGGTGCAGAGGATGACCACGGCGTCGACCTCTATGCCAGCGCAACGAAGCTGTATCTGGCGCAGAGCCTGCTGATGAACCTGACGCTGCGATTCACCAAGGCCAACCAGGCCGGCATCCTTGGTTTCGGCGGCGACCGCAACGACAGTTACGAGCCACAGCTCGAAGGCTCGATCGCCTACCTGCTCAACCGCCATCTGGCGATCGGTGCCGAGTACCGCATGAAGCCCGACAACCTCGGCATCGCCGGCGAGGACGACTGGTACGACGCGTTTGTGGCCTGGGCGCCGACCAGAAATGTATCCGTCACGCTGGCCTGGGCGCACCTCGGCAACATCGTGATCGCCGACGACCAGCGCGGCGTGTATGCGTCCGTGCAGGTCGGCTTCTGAATGTCAGCAAGGGAATTCCACACGTGAACATGATCCGTCTCGCCGTACTCGCTCTGGTTGCTGCCTTTTCCTCAATCGCGTTCAGCGCACACGCCGACGAGAATCCTGCGCCGGCCGACCCCTCGCTGCTGCCGGTGTTCGAGCAGTTCGGCGGCAAGGCAGGTCTCGATGCGCTGATGGAAGATTTCATGATCGCGCTGGTCGATGATCCGCGAACGCGGGATTACTTCGCCGAAGTCGATCAGAAGCACGTCAAGGCGATGTTGTCGGAGCAGTTCTGCGTGATCCTCGGCGGTCCTTGCACCTATACCGGCAAGGGCATGCGCGAAGCGCACGAAAAAATGACGATCAACGCAGCCGTGTTCAAGGCGCTCGTCGAAGACCTGCAGATCGCGATGGACAAGCACGACATCCCGTTCCGCGCGCAGAACAAACTGCTGGCCAAACTCGCGCCGATGCATCGCGAAGTGATCACCGCGCCGTAGTGCGCTCGTGCTGATGCGGTACAAGCATGCCGGCGGGGAAGGTGAGCGTGGGAGACACGCATGACGCCGACTACGCCGACTACGCCTGCGCGACGCCTCAAATCGATTTTCAGTGGTTCCGTCGGCAATCTGGTCGAATGGTACGACTGGTATGTCTACGCTGCGTTCTCCCTGTACTTCGCCAAGGCGTTCTTCCCGCAAGGCGACTCGACTGCGCAACTGCTCAACACTGCGGCGGTCTTCGCGATCGGATTCCTGATGCGTCCGCTTGGTGGCTGGCTGATGGGCATCTATGCCGATCGCCACGGCCGCAAGGCGGCGTTGATGGCCTCGGTGATCCTGATGTGCGCGGGCTCGTTGATGATTGCGGTGACACCCGGCTATGCCCAGATCGGCATCGCCGCGCCGATCCTGCTGGTGGTTGCGCGATTGCTGCAGGGTCTGAGTGTCGGCGGGGAGTACGGCACGTCGGCAACCTATCTCAGCGAAATGGCGACGCGCGAGCATCGTGGATTCTGGTCGAGCTTCCAGTACGTCACGCTGATCCTCGGACAGTTGCTGGCGCTGGCCGTGCTGATCCTGCTGCAGCAGGTATTCCTGAGCCAGCAGCAACTCGAAGACTGGGGCTGGCGCATTCCGTTCGCCATCGGTGCGCTGTGCGCGGTCACGGCGCTGTACCTGCGCAGGAACATGGCCGAAACCGAGTCATTCGAAAGGTCGCATGCAAAGCCGGCGAAAGTCAGTGCCCTGCGCACGCTGATGCGGCACCCGCGCGCCGTGTTCACCGTGGTCGGCCTGACCATGGGCGGCACCCTCGCGTTCTATACCTACACGACCTACATGCAGAAGTTCCTCGTCAACAGCGTCGGCATGGCCAAGGACACGGCGACGCTGATCTCGGCGAGCACGCTGTTCCTGTACATGTTGCTGCAGCCGCTGGTCGGGGCATTGTCCGACCGTATCGGGCGGCGCCCGATCCTGATCACGTTCGGCGTGCTCGGTACGTTGCTGACCGTGCCGATCCTGACCCGCCTCGCCACCGTCACCACTGCGCTCGAGGCGTTCGCGCTGATCATGCTCGCGCTGGTCATCGTGTCCGGTTACACCGCGATCAATGCCGTCGTGAAGGCCGAACTGTTTCCGGTCGAGATCCGCGCACTCGGCGTCGGCCTGCCGTACGCGATCACGGTGTCACTGTTCGGCGGCACTGCCGAGTTCATCGCTCTGTGGTTCAAGAACATCGGCCACGAGTCGTGGTTCTACTGGTACGTGACCGTGTGCATTGCATGCTCGCTGGTGGTCTACACGATCATGCCGGATACGCGAAAACATTCGCTGATCGATCGCGACTGAGTGTTCATTTGGCTCGCGCAATTTCTTCGATCCACGTGCAAGCCGTGAAGTCGCGGATGTCGTGGGAAGTGCAGTCAGGCGCGATGCTCTTGCGCACGCTGCCGCGCGCCGCACTCTCAAGTCCACACGCAGCGAAATCGTCGCGTGTTCTCGCGTTCTGTCGTAGGAAACGCCTTCAGGCGTGATGCCCTTCGTCACGCTACGCGATGTGCCATTTAGGGCTTTCACTCGCCTTCGGCGAGCGAGTCACTTTTCTT
Source organism: Lysobacterales bacterium (assembly GCA_038259445.1). Lineage (GTDB taxonomy): Bacteria > Pseudomonadota > Gammaproteobacteria > Xanthomonadales > Rhodanobacteraceae > Dokdonella. The sequence goes on from JBBSOU010000001.1 coordinate 18,463, forward strand.
TGAGTGGCCACTGCGCCGCAGGAGCGGCGCGAACGGCGCAGCCGGCCCGAAGGGCGGAGCGCAGGATGCGCGGAGTCAAGAAAGTAACCAAAAGAAAGGCCACCCCGATACCGCGGTCTCCGGGCATCCTGCCCTGCGACTTCGCGAGTGGGCTCCGGGGTTCGCTGACAGTCCATCCCTGGACTGACATCGAACTGGGCGCGATCCCTCGCGCCCACCCTGCGGGCCTTTCTCCGCCCATTCGCCGCGGCATAGGGGCCCCATTTGAGCGCGCATCCTGCGCGCCGAAGCCAGAGCCAAACCCAAACCCAAACCCAAACCCAAAGCCAAAGCCAAACCCAAAGCCAAAGCCAAAGCCAAAGCCAAAGCCAAAGCCAAAGCCAAACCCAAAGCGGTGAATCGAATCATGAAGTCGCTCGAGACGACCGAACCCAATTCCATGGCAAACGCCACGTTGAACATGAAGGCCCACGCTTCTGCGCGCAGGACGCGCGCGCTCTGGCTTTCAATGGGTTCCCTTACGGGCGCGCCGAGGAGCGCAGCGGGCAACCGGGAATAGGCAAACTGTTTGAGGACAGGGACGTCCGAGTTGTTTGCCGGCCGGTTGCCCGCGAGCACCGCAGGGGACCGGACGGACAGGAAGTCCGGCCGGCGCGAACGTCAGGGTGGCCTTCTCTTTGGTTACTTTCTCTTGGCCACTCAAGAGAAAGTGACTCGCTCGCCAAAGGCGAGTGAAAGCACCAAGCGAACAATCGCGCAGCGTGACGAAGAGCATCACGCCTGAAGGCGTTTCCTACGACAGCCCACGAGAATGCGCGACGATTTTTATCCGTGCAGATCGGAAAGTGAGGAGCGCAATCACGTGCGGAAGAGCATCGCGCCTGGCGGCGCTTCCCACGAACGCGTCAGGCGCCACACGCATGAGCGCGAGATCTGCGAAAGAGCACGAGGCGCAACTGATTTCAGCGATACCCCGCCGCCTGCAATTCGAAAAGCTCCGCATAGCGGGCACCGGCGGCGAGCAGTTCGTCATGCGTGCCGACTTCCTCGATGCGGCCCTGTTCGAGCACGAGGATGCGATCGGCCATGCGCACGGTCGAGAAGCGGTGTGAGATCAACACCGCGGTCTTGTCGTTGCTGAGTTCCTTGAAGCGCTGGAACACCTCGAACTCCGATCGCGCATCGAGCGCGGCAGTCGGTTCATCGAGGATCAGTACGTCGGCATCGCGCATGTAGGCGCGCGCGATCGCGATCTTCTGCCATTCGCCACCGGAGAGATCGACACCCGTGTTGAAGCGCTTGCCGACGATCTGGTCGTAGCCACCCGGCAGGCGTTCGATGACTTCGTCGGCGAGGCTCTGCTGCGCAGCACGCTCGATGCGTGCACGGTCATCGCGCGCATCGATGCGACCGACCGCGATGTTCTCGGCAGCGGTCAGGTGGTAACGCACGAAGTCCTGGAAGATCACGCCGACGTGTGCGCGCAGTTCGTCGAGGTCGTATTCGCGCAGGTCGTGGCCGTCGAGCAGGATGCGCCCTTCGTCGGGCTCGTACAGGCGCGCCAGCAGCTTGACCACGGTGGTCTTGCCGGCGCCATTCTCGCCGACCAACGCGAGCACCTCGCCGGCGCGCAACGTGAAGTCGAGTCCGCGCACCGCCCAGCGCTCGGCCTCGGGATAACGGAAGCCGACGTTCTCGAAACGGAATCCTTCGCGGATCGGCGTCGGGAACGGCCGTGGTTCTTCCGGTGAGTGGATTTCCGGCTTGATCTCGAAGAACGAGAACAGGTCATCCAGGTAAAGCGCCTGGCCGGCCAGCTGCGAGAATCCGGTCAGCAGCGTCTCGAGCAGATTGCGCAGGCGCCGGAACGAGCCGGCGAGAAAGGTCAGGTCGCCGATCGTGAAGTCACCGCGTACGGTGCGCCAGGCAATGATCGCGTAGGCCGCGTAGTAGCCGAGCGTACCGATCGCGGTGAACAGGCTGCCCCAGCCGGCGCGGCGGATTGCGAGTATGCGATTGGACGCATAGATTCCCGAAGCGAGCACGCGGTAGCGCTCGATCAGGAACGCATGCAGGCCGAAAATCTTGACCTCTTTGGCGGTCTCGACGCTGGCACCGGTCTGGCGCACGTAATCGAGCTCGCGCCGTTCCGGCGTCCATGCGTAGTTGAGTGAATAGCTCTGCGCGTTGAAGTGCGCCTCACCGATGAACGCGGGAACCAGCGCGATGATCAACAGCACGATCAGCCACGGCGCGTAGACCAGCAGGCCGATCGCAAACGCGATCACCGTGATGACATCCTGGACCTGCCCGAACAGCTGGCTCATGAGGCTAGAACGCCCCATGCTCTGCCGACGCGCGCGATCGAGCCGGTCCTGCAGTTCGGCATCCTCGAAATCCTCGAGATCCAGCGTCGCTGCATGTTCCATCAGGCGAATGCTGGTCAGGTTGCTGTACTGCTCCGCGAGCAGGGCATCGATCATCGAGACGATCCGCCCGAACACATCGGCGAGCACGGCAAGGGCAAGTTCGATCGCGAGCAGGACCCACAAGGGATCGAGGTCGCCACTGGCCAGCCACGCGCGCCAGTCGGCGTGCACGGCGCCGGCGCCGGCGAGTGCGATGACTTCGTCGATGATCAGCTTGCCGACGTACAGCGTGATCACCGGCAGCAGTGCGCGGATCAGGCGCAGGCTGCCGCTCGCGATCGCCAGCGCCGGACTGATTTCCCAGACCAGCTTGAGGAACGGCTTCAGGTTGCGCAATGCGCCGAAGCGTTCGCGCACGGAGGTGTTCGGCGGCGGCTGCGAGGCACGCGGGTCACCACCCGGAGCCCGCGCGACCGCCCATGCTGTACTGGCGGGGCATGGGTCAATCCAGTGAGGCAGGCACGCAGAATCGCACATTCATGCAATCCGGCGGATTCATTTGCGGCGTGCGCCAGATCGCATCGCGGTGCGTGGAGAGCGGTGTAATATGCCCGGCATGCCGGGCTGCCCCGGCCCCGGGAGACGGTCATGAGCAGCGTCGATTTCACCTCGTTCCTGAAGCTGATGGTGCACAAGAAGGCCTCGGACCTGTTCATTACGGCCGGTGTCGCGCCGTCGATGAAGGTGCACGGCCGCATCGCGCCGATCACCCAGAATGCGCTGACGCCGCAACAGTCGCGCGACATGGTGCTCAACGTGATGACGCCCTCGCAGCGCGAAGAGTTCGAGAAGACCCACGAATGCCAGTTCGCGATCGCGGTGACCGGCGTTGGCCGCTTCCGTGTTTCGTGCTTCTACCAGCGCAACTGCGTCGGCATGGTGCTGCGCCGGATCGAGACGCGAATCCCGACCGTCGACGAACTCAACCTGCCGCCGATCATCAAGACACTGGCGATGACCAAGCGCGGCATCATCATCTTCGTCGGCGCCACCGGTACCGGCAAATCGACCTCGCTGGCGGCCATGCTCGGTTACCGCAACCAGAACTCGACCGGTCACATCATCACGATCGAGGATCCGATCGAATACGTGCACAAGCACGAGGGCTGCATCATCACCCAGCGCGAACTCGGCATCGACACCGACAGCTGGGAGAACGCGCTCAAGAACACGCTGCGCCAGGCGCCCGACGTGATCATGATCGGCGAGGTGCGCACGCGCGAGACGATGGAACACGCGATCAACTTCTCGGAAACCGGTCACCTGTGCCTGTGTACGCTGCATGCGAACAACGCCAATCAGGCGATGGACCGCATCATCCACTTCTTCGAGGAAGATCGCCGTTCGCAGCTGTTCATGGATTTGTCGCTGAATCTCAAGGGGGTCGTCGCACAGCAGCTGATCCCGACCCCGGACGGCAAGTCGCGTCGCGTCTGCATCGAGGTATTGCTCGGCACGCCGCTGGTGCAGGACTACATCCGCCAGGGCGATATCCACAAGCTAAAGGATGTCATGAAGGAGTCGACCAACCTCGGCATGAAGACCTTCGACCAGAGCCTGTTCGAGCTCTACCAGTCGGGCGAGATCTCCTATGAGGACGCGCTGCGCCACGCCGATTCCGCCAACGAGGTTCGCCTCAAGATCAAACTTGCCCAGGGTGGCGACGCGCACACACTGTCGCAGGGTCTGGATGGCGTGGAGTTGGTCGAGACGTGATGGAGCACAGGCTAGGGGTTAGGGGCGAGGGCGCATGGTTTTGCTCCCGCCGCGTAATCCAAGTTTTGCGCCGAAGCAACAAGATGCGCCTTCGCCCCTAACCCCTAATCCCTGCCTTTGACCTCCCTCGAAAAACTCCGCGACGTCTGGGCCACGCTCGGGCGTGATGATCCGCTCTGGGCCGTCCTGTCGCGACCCGACAAGCGCGGCGGCGGCTGGAGCAACGAGGAGTTCCTCGCTACCGGCGCGATCGAGATCGACAGCCAGTTGGCCGCGCTGGCCACATTCGGTGTGCCGGCACGGTTCGGTCTCGCGCTCGACTTCGGCTGTGGTGCCGGTCGCCTGACCCGTGGCTTGTCGAGGCACTTCGAGCGTGTGGTTGGCGTCGATGTCGCCGCCAGCATGATCCGCAAGGCGCGCGAGCTCAACGCCGATGTCGGCAACATCGAGTTCGTCGAGAACGATTCGGCGCGGCTCGACACGATCGCCGATGCGAGCATCGACCTCGTTTACTCGAACATGACCCTGCAGCACATTCCCGCTGCACTGGCGGCGGGCTACGTGGCCGAGTTCCTGCGCGTGCTCGCACCGGGTGGCGTCGCATCGTTCCAGTTCGTCGACGGCCACGATGGCAGCTGGCGTGGCCGGCTGTTCTCGATCATGCCGAATCGCCTGCTCAATCCGCTGCGGCGCATCCTGTGGCGACGCGCGGCGGTATTCGAGATGCACTCGCTCGACGAAGCAACGCTGCATGCACTGCTGCGCGAACGCTCTGATCTGCGACTGCTCGGTGCGTTAGACGACGGTGCTGCTGGCCGCGGCTGGCGAGGACGGCGATGGATCGTCGAGCGCGCCTTGCGCGCCGCCGATTGATGCGCACGGGTCCAGCCACGCGCACATGCGCGCGTGGCTGGATGCTGTCACGGCGTCAGTTCGGCGTCCTGCACCAAGACGATGCCGCGCGGCGTCGCGTTGATGCGCAGGTCGATGCTGCGGATCCACGTCGCATACAACGCATACAGCGCCTGTTGCTGCTGCATCGTCGCGCGCTCCTTCTCGGGCAATGCCTCGGAAAAGCGTGACATCAGGTTGCCGAGCGCAGAATAGAACTCGCCGGTGTAGGCCGTGCGGAACAACTGGCCGTCGGCCGCCGCCGGTGCTGACAGAAACGCGCCGAGTCCCGCTGCATCGCCGGTGCCAATCGCCAGCGCGTTGGCATTCAGTGCGACGTGCACCTCGGGAACGTAGCCGACCTGGTTCGGGATGACGCCCGCCGGCAAGGTGACGGCCTGGCCATCGGCACTGATCGTGAAATCCTTCAGTGCCGGCACGGCCAGTTGCGCGAGTCCGACAATGGCCATCGGATTGTTGCTGGCGACGAGTACCCGGGCGGCGAGATCAAGCTCGCCGTCGGCCGGCCAGACGAGGCGGTCGATGGTCAGGCGCATGCCGGTGAGGTCACTCAGCGGCGGCGGCACGAATTGGCTCAGCTGGACCTTCATCTCGCTGGCGGCATCGTTCCACGAAGCGAGCGCGGGACAAGCGAACGGGGCGGCGACGATCGCTTCGGTGCGTGCCAGCAGGAAATCCTTGATCTTGAGAATCGACAAGGAAAGGGACATGTCGTACAGCGCGCCTACCGGCGCAGCGGAGCCAGGCGGCGGTGTCGACAGGGCGACGAACGCGGCAGCGAGTTCGGCATCGAGATCGAGGCGCGAGGACAGGCTCATGCGGTTCGACTCGAGCGCGGTGTAGCCGAACACCATGCGCGGCACTCGCGTGGCCATCGCGTCGAACTCGCTTCGGCATTGCGCATCGAGCGCCGTCGGTGGCGTGTCGGCGAGCCGCGCGAATGCGCTGTAGCCGGGATCGTTGTCGATCAGGCTGACGAGCCGACGAAGATCGACCCAGCCACTGCCGAACGCGGTGTAGCCTTCGGTCTTCTCAAGGTCCGCGAGGCCGCCGGTTTCGGCCAGGCTTTCGGCCGGACGATCGAGGCCGAGCACCGAGCGCTTCAGTGCAATGTCGGCGTCGGCCGGCAGCAGCGTGGCAACCAGATGCGTGTCCTGTATCGCGATCAGTCCCTGGACCTTCTCGATGTCGACGACCCACAGATCCTGATCATCGATGCGTGCGGTGCCGAGCGTGCTGCCACTGCTTGCCTCGACCCGCGCGATCATGGCGCGAAAGGCATCGGCATCGGCCAGCTCGACGCGTAACACCGGCACCATGCCGACCCCGTAAATCGCACTGCGAGCCTTTGGCGTGAAGCCGATTTTCGCCCATGCCTCGGGTGTGTCACGGCCCTTGAGCTCGGCGAGGATCGCGCCGAATACGCGCTGGACCCGCTGCGAGTCGGGATCGTCGCCGCCCGCCATGTCGCCGAGCATGCGCTCGTACATGCCGGTCACGATCGGCCACATGCCTTGCATCTGGCGCGTCCACGTCGCCACGGCGGTGTCCGGCGCGGGCTCACGGTTGGCGATCACGAACGGTGTATCGGCCGGCACGAATGCCAGCGGCGCGCTGTCGTCGGTCTTGTTGCCACAGGCGGCGACGGCAAAGACCGCGAGCAGCAGCAGCGAACGTGCAAAACGGTTGATCGTCATGTTCCGATCCTTGGGTTGGGTGAGAGGGGCGACGCTACCCGAAACGCAGGGCAGCAGGCGATTCAAGCAGTCGCGACAGCACCGCCATGCGCACCGGAATGCCGTTGGCAACCTGGCACAGGATCATCGATTGCGCACCGTCAGCGACCTCGGAAGAAATTTCGACACCACGGTTCATCGGTCCCGGATGCATGACCATCGCATCGGGCGCGGCGCGGCGCAGGCGCTCGTTGTCGAGTCCGTAGCGCCGGAAGTATTCGTCTTCACTGGCCATCAGCGCTTCGCCCATGCGCTCCTTCTGCAGGCGCAGCATGATCAGCACATGGCTGCCCTCGAGCGCCTCGTCGAAATCGGAAAACACCGTGCAGCCCGGGATGTCCTCGGTCGCCGGCAGCAAGGCTGCCGGCGCGCAGACGCGGATTTCACCGGTACCGAGTGCGCGCAACACGTGGATGTCCGAACGCGCCACGCGCGAGTGCAGGATGTCGCCACAAAGTGTCACGCGCAACGAAGAGAAATCGGGATGGCGGTCGCGGATCGTCAAAGCGTCGAGCAGGCCCTGGGTCGGATGCGCGTGGTTGCCGTCGCCGGCATTGAGTATGGATGCCTGGCGCGCACTGGCGGCGAGTCGGGCCGGCGTGCCATTGAGCTTGTGGCGCACGATGAAGGCATCGGCGCCCATCGCCTCAAGCGTTGCCAGCGTGTCCTCGAGCGACTCGCCCTTGCTCGTCGACGAGCTCGAAATGTCGAAGTTGACGACCTGTGCGCCGAGCCGCCGCGCGGCGAGCTCGAAGCTCGTGCGCGTGCGCGTCGACGGTTCGAAGAACAGGTTGATGATCGTGCGCCCCTCGAGCAGTTGCGGAACGGCACCGGAGGCGACTGCATGGCGCAGTTCGACGGCTCGATCGAGCAGGTCGCGGATGCGTTCGCGACCGAGACCATCGAGTGTGATCAGGTGCTGCAAGCGGCCGCGCGCGTCGACCTGGAAATCGGTCACGACATGGTCTCCGGGTCAAGCGGGGTCGCCAGCCACGCCTCGAGGATGATCTGCGCGGCGAGCGCGTCAATTGCAGCGGCATGCTTGCGCCGCGCGGTGCCCTGCGCGCGTTGCTCGGCAAAGCGGCGGCTGGCCTCCTGCGAGGTGTGCCGTTCGTCCACTTCGTGCACCGCGCGTGCGTAGCGTGATTCGAGTTCGTTGCCGAAGCGTCGTGCGACACCGGTCATGGCCTGTTCGCTGCCATCAAGCGCGAGCGGCAAACCGATCACGAAGGTCTGCGGCTGCCACTCGCGCACGAGGCGGTCGATGGACGGCCAGTCGATCACGCCGGAAGCATTTACGGTCGTCAGGGCGCGTGCGGTGCCGGTGCTGCGGTTGCCGAGCGCGACGCCGATCAGCTTGCGCCCGACATCGAACGCGAGCACGGCGCCGGACGAGGACGCGAGTGCGGTATTCACGTCTCAGGCGTTGCCGGCATACGGGGAAATTCGCGCAAGGTTGACGCCGACCAGAGAGGCCGAGGCCTGCCAGCGTTCGTCGAGCGGCGTATGGAACAGGATCGTGTTGCTGGCCGGCGCGGTCAGCCACGCGTTCTCGCGCAGTTCGTGCTCGATCTGACCCGGGCTCCAGCCCGAATAGCCGAGCGCGACGACCGCATTGTCGGGACCGTTGCCGGTGGCGATCGCGGCGAGGATGTCGCGCGACGTGGTCACGCTGATCTGGTCGGAAATGCGAAATGACGAATCCCATTCGCCCTGCGGGGTATGCAGCACGAAGCCGCGCTCCGGCTGCACCGGGCCGCCGAGCAGCACGGGCGAATCGATCACGTCAGGCAGTTCCGAGCGCAGGTTCATCTGTGCGAGCACGTCACCGAGGCGGTATTCGCTGAGCCGGTTGATCATGATGCCCATGGCACCGTCCTCGCCGTGCTGGCAGAGCAGGGCCACGCCGCGCGCGAAATTCGGATCGCGCAGGCTCGGCATCGCAATCAGCAACTGGTTGGTGAGCGGCGAGGAGTCGGACATGCTGCACATTGTACGGCGCAGCCCGGTCGGTGGTCATGCCCGTTCTGGTTCAGGGATGGGCTGCGCAGCGACAACGACGGGGGTCCGCCGGTTCAGCAGTCCAGCGCGGCTCCCTGGTCAGGCCTGCGGCAACGCTTCCCGACTCGAATCCGCGGCGCGTGCGGTCAGCGGTTGCGCATGATGTTGCCCGGCAGATACTGCCAGGTTCGCGTGATGTAGAGCTCGTCGACGACTTCGCCGTCGGTCGGCAGGGCGTTGAACGGCGCCGACAGGTTGACGACGCGGATGGCGGCATCGTCGAGCACCTTGTGCCCGCTCGGCTGGATGATGTCGATGCTCTTCACCGTGCCATCGCGATTCAGGCCGACTGTCAGCACGAGCTGGCCGAACAGTTCCTTTCGCCGCGCCTCGTCGGGATAGTTGAGATTGCCGATGCGCTCGACCCGCGCGACCCACGCATTCATGTACGCCGCGTACGCGTACTCCTTCGTGTTTGCCGAAATGTACTTGCGCTTCGGGCGTTTCGCGTACTGCTCGCTCTCACGCTGGATCTCGCTGGCGAGGCGCGCCATTTCGAGTTTGCGTTCGATGATCTCGCGCTCGAGCGGCAGCGCGAGATCCGGCGTGTCGACAGTCTCGCGTTCGCTGGCGACACGCTGGTCGGAGCGCAGCGTGGTCAGCAACTCGGCCTTGGTCGGCTGGGTCGGACGCGGTGCGCCGGTTTCGGTCGGTCGTGGCGTGATCCCGGGCAGGGGCTTCGGCAGCGGACTCGACAGCGGGTCGGTCGGACGCTTCGGCGTTTCCGATTCGCCGCCACCGCTGTTGTTGGCCTGAGCCAGGAAGTCGGCCTTGTCGGGTTTCTGCCCGCTCGCCGACTGCACCAGGATGATGTCGAGTGCCGGCAGCGAAGGCGGCGCCATTTCGTAGGCGAAGGTGATGCCAAGTGCGATCACGCCATGCGCGATCAGCGAGAACAGGAAGGTGACGCCGAGGCGATCGGCTACGGGCGCATGCGTGCTCACGCCGATCGCGACTCCAGGCAGTCGAACAACTGGCCGGCGATGTTGAGCCCGAACTGCGCATCGAGTTCGCGGATGCACGTCGGCGAGGTGACGTTGACTTCGGTGAGCCAGTCGCCGATCACGTCGAGGCCGACGAAGATCATGCCGCGCCGCTTCAGTTCGGGGCCGACTTCGGCGGCGATCCAGCGGTCGCGATCCGACAGCGGCACGCCGACACCCTTGCCGCCGGCGGCCAGATTGCCGCGGAACTCGTCGCCCTGCGGGATGCGCGCGAGGGCGTATGGCACCGGCTCGCCGTCGATCAGCAGGATGCGCTTGTCACCGGCCGTGATCTCGGCAATGAACTTCTGCGCCAGCGCGAAGGCGCTGCCGTTGGCCGTCAGCGTCTCGATGATGACGTTGAGATTCGGATCGCCACGGCGCGACATGAAAATGCTGCGCCCGCCCATGCCATCGAGTGGCTTGAGCACGACGCGATCATGCTCGGCGACGAAACGCCGGAGTTCGCCGGCATCGCGCGCGACCAGGGTCGGTGCCGTGCATTGCGGGAAATGCAGCGTGAAAAGTTTCTCGTTGGCATCGCGCAGCGCCTGCGGATGGTTGACCACGAGCACGCCGGCATCGTGTGCGAGCTGCAGCACCAGCGTGTCGTAGAGGAACTGCGCGTCGACCGGAGGGTCCTTGCGCGCGAGCACGATGTCGACGTTGCGCAGGTCCGTCCACGTCGGTGTGCCGAGGTCGAACCAGTCCCCGGCGGTATCGCGTACCTCGAGCGCGGCCAGACGTGCCCATGGCTGGCCGTCGCGGATGGCGAGGTCGCCCTGCGTCATGTAAAGAAGTCGATAGCCGCGCCGCTGCGCTTCGAGCAGCATCGCGAGGGTCGAGTCCTTGCTGATCGTGATATCGGCGATGGCATCCATCAGAACTGCCAGGGTGCGCGCCATGCTGTTCTCCGGAAAGTGTGGCCAGCGCGCGATCTTTGTGCGCGCGATCGCGTTGCAGGGGTCTTGCGTAGTTTACACTCGCTGCTCGTCAGGGGCTGTCGAGACGCGTTGCGCAATCGGCAAGGTTTCCAGAATTATTGGGGACTTAGACGCTTTACTTGACAGATTAGTCAAGTATTGGTTAAGAAGCCCGGATAGTGTTGTGCGTCCGTGCGTTCCGGTTAAGGTTCGCACGATCGTCATCGCGCCAGCGCGGCCGCACGACAGGTCGAACTGGAGTGCTGGCTTGGATATCAGTGCAGCGGATAGGGGGTCCCAGCCAGGTGGACGAGACCAAACAGGGCAGCTTTGGCGGCCTGAAAGTCATGGTCATCGATGACTCGAAGACCATTCGACGCACGGCCGAAACGCTGCTGCGCAAGGAAGGTTGCGATGTCGTCACCGCGACCGACGGCTTTGAGGCGCTGGCCAAGATTTCCGATCAGCAGCCGCAGATCATCTTCGTTGACATCATGATGCCGCGTCTGGACGGCTATCAGACCTGCGCGCTGATCAAGAACAACCAGATGTTCCGCAGTACGCCGGTGATCATGTTGTCGTCGAAGGATGGGCTGTTCGACAAGGCGCGCGGGCGCATCGTCGGCTCGGAGCAATACCTGACGAAGCCGTTCACGCGCGAGGAACTGCTCGGTGCGATCCGGCGGCACGTGGATCTGAAGTAATGCGGTTGGCGGGGCCATTCGACTGACAGGGGCAAGGCGGTGGCGCACATTTTCATCATCGACGATTCGCCAACCGACGTGCGCGTGTTTACCACGCTGCTCGAACGGGCGGGTCATCGTGTCAGCAGCGCGGCGAGTGCCGAAGAAGGCATCGTCAAGGTACGCAGCGTGCGCCCGGATCTCGTCATCATGGACGTGATCATGCCGGGCATGAACGGTTTTCAGGCCACGCGCGACCTCAGTCGCGATGCCGGTACCGCCGACATCCCGATCCTCATCATCACCACCAAGTCGATGGAAACCGACCGCGTCTGGGGCCTGCGTCAGGGCGCCAAGGATTTCATCACCAAGCCGGTCGAATCGAAGGACCTGCTGCAGCGCATCGACAACCTGCTTCCCGGTGCGGTCTAGACGATGGCCACGCCCGCCGACAGCATTCCCACCGGTCCTTACGAGGCGCTCGCCGAGTACGAGCGCCGCAGCCTCGCCCATGTCGCCGGCTTGCCCGACCAGATCGAGGCGCCAGGCCTCTGGCGCGGCATCGGATTCCGCATCGGCAATCGGCACATGGTCAGCAGCATCTCCGAGGTCAACGAGATCCTGACCATGCCGGCGATGACGATCGTGCCCGGCACGCGCGGCTGGGTGCTCGGCGTCGCCAACGTGCGTGGCAATCTTGTTGCGGTGATCGACCTGCGCGGACACATCGAAGGCGAGCGCACGATCGTCACCGAAGCGACGCGCGTCCTGCTCGTGCGTCAGCAGGGTGGCAGCGTCGGCCTGCTGGTTGATGAAGTCGTCGGCCAGCGCAGCTTTTCAGACGAACAGCGCGCGAGCGCATTCGGTGAGGAAGACGAGCGCTACGCGCGCTATATCGGCGAGAAAGTGCAACTTGGCGACATACATTGGGGCTTGTTCAGCATGAACGCGTTGGTCCGCACCGCGGAGTTCCAGCAGGCATCGGCATAACCGCCAGGCATCGCCGAATGGCGACGCTCGGCGTGCAACCTAGGGGTGAGGTAAAACCATGAGCACTACGTCCGGCGCACTTTCCGGCACCGAACGATCCGGCAGTCTCAACACGATGCTCATCGTGTTGCTGGTGCTGGCGATCGCCTTCGCTGCGGCCGACTTCATCTACCTGACGATCAAGAACAGCGAGGATCGCCAGGCCAGCGCGCTGACCACGGAGATCCAGGTGCTCTCGCAGGAAATGACCACCTATGCGGCAAATGCCGCGGGTGGCAACGAGATCTCGTTCTCCGAACTCGAGAGCACGCGCAACACCATCGACAAGCACATCCGCAGCCTCAAGCAAGGTGACGAGCGGATTCCCGCTTACGCCAACGAGAGTGGCGTCAAGGGTGAACTCGAGGCACTCGACTTCGCCTGGGCTGGTGTCATGAACAAGGCCACCGAGATCCTTTCTGGAAAAAGCGTCGTGCTGGACACGGCGAACACGTCCGAAGATTTCTCCTCGAAGATGCCGATCCTCAACTCGCGCATGAACGAAGTGGTCAACATCCTCACCGAGCGCAACGGCACGGCCGGCCAGGTCTACATCGCCACGCGCCAGATGCTGCTCGCCGACCGCATGATCCGTCGCGTGCAGGAAATCGGTCAGGGTGGCCAGGACGCGCAGTCCGCGGCCGATGGCTTTTCGCGCGACGCGGCGCTGTACACCTCCGTGCTCAACGGCCTCATCGATGGCGCCGCGGCGCTCAACATCCGCGCCATCGACCAGCCGAACGCGCGCACCATCCTCGGAGACGTATCGCAGCAGTGGGCCGGTCTCGACGAGTCGGTGAGGAAGATCATCGATGCTTCGACCGGGCTGCAGGAAGTGAAGGCCGCGGCCAACGACATCGTCCGTGACAGCAAGGTCGTGCTCGAAAAGGCCAAGGCAGTGTCGCAGCGGATCGACGAGCTGCCGACCAAGCGCACGTTCCCGAATCCCTTGTGGGGCGGCGTCGCCGCGCTGCTCGCGATCGTGCTCGTGGTCATCCTCGGCGTCACCCTCGTGCGTGACCAGCAGCGCCGCTACCAGTTGTCGGCGGAACTGAACCAGCGCAATCAGGAAGCGATCCTGCGCCTCCTCGACGAGATGGGTTCGCTCGCGGAAGGCGACCTGACCGTAAAGGCGACCGTCACCGAAGACATCACCGGCGCCATCGCCGACTCGATCAACTTCGCCGTCGAGGCGCTGCGCTCGCTGGTGACGACGATCAACGAAACCGCCGTGCAGGTGTCCGCTGCAGCGCAGGAAACGCAGGCGACGGCGATGCACCTTGCCGAAGCGGCCGAGCACCAGGCGCAGCAGATCACCTCGGCATCGGTGGCGATCAACGAAATCGCCGTGTCGATCGACGAAGTCTCGAAGAACTCCGCCGAGAGCGCCGAAGTGGCGCAGCGTTCGGTGCAGATCGCCGCCAAGGGCGCCGAAATCGTGCGCCAGACCATCCAGGGCATGGATTCGATCCGAGACCAGATCCAGGAAACGTCCAAGCGCATCAAACGTCTCGGCGAATCCTCGCAGGAAATCGGCTCGATCGTCGAACTGATCAACGACATCGCCGAGCAGACCAACATCCTTGCCCTGAACGCCGCCATCCAGGCGGCTTCTGCCGGTGAAGCGGGTCGTGGCTTCGCGGTCGTCGCCGACGAAGTGCAGCGCCTCGCCGAGCGTGCGTCGAATGCGACCAAGCGCATCGAGACGCTGGTGCAGACGATTCAGTCCGACACCAACGAAGCGGTCAGCTCGATGGAGCAGACCACCGCGGAAGTGGTCGCCGGCGCACGACTGGCCGAGGACGCCGGCCTTGCGCTCGGTGAAATCGAGAAGGTGTCGCACGATCTCGCCGACCTCATCCAGACCATCTCGGCTGCCGCGCGCCAGCAGTCGGCTGCAGCGACCAATATTTCGGCGACGATGAACGTCATCCAGGAAATCACCACGCAGACCTCGGTGGGTGCCAGCCAGACTGCCGAATCGATCGGCAACCTGGCCCATCTTGCGTCGGATCTGCGCCGCTCGGTAGCCGACTTCAAGCTGCCGGGCTGAACGACGTTCCGGAAACCCACCTGACCACGGAGACTGTGCGCTGCTGCGATCATCGATGCCCCATCACGCCAGCCGGCCGACGCGACCAACGCGCGCCGCCGGTCGGCGAAACTCCCCGGCTCGTGCACGCTGCCGGGTCAGGCGATGGTTCAGCGGGGTAGGGTGATCGTCGGCAGTACGCGCGAGGGCGAGTGACAACCATGAAACTGCACGACGATTTCACTACGCTGCACTGGGTCAAGGGCGAGCTCGACGAGACGCTCAAGCAGGCGCGTCAGGCGCTCGAGGCGTATGTCGACGACCCCAACGACAGCAGTCTCATGCGTTTCTGCTCGACCTATCTGCATCAGGCGCAAGGCACCTTGCGCATGGTCGAGCTGTATGGCGCGGCGATGGTCATCGAAGAGATGGAGCGCGTTGCCGACGCGCTGCTCGCCGACCAGGTCAAGCAGCGCGACGACGCCTATTCGATTCTCATGCGCGGCATGGTCCAGCTGCCGGACTATCTCGAGCGCGTGCAGAGTGGACATCGCGACATCCCGATCGTGCTGCTGCCGCTGCTCAACGACCTGCGTGCCTGTCGTGGCGAGAAGCTGCTGACCGAATCGGTACTGTTCTCGCCCGACCTGACCTTGCCGCTGCCTTCGGTCGCGTCCGGCGTGGCGGCACCGCTGCCGATCAAGGACCTGCGCGCGCAGGCACTGCGGCTGCGGCTCGCGTTCCAGGCCGCATTGCTCAAGTGGATCCGCGATTCCTCATCGCTGCAGCACCCGGCGCGCCTGCGCGACGTGCTCGACCGGCTGCGTGCCACGATCGCCCACGGCGAGGAACCGCGACGGCTGTTCTGGATCGCCGGCGGTGTCGCCGATGCAATCAGTGACGGCAGTCTGGAGGCGAGTGCGGCAATCAAGTTGCTGTTCGGCGGCATCGACCGCGAAATCCGTCATTTCGCCGAGGAAGGCGAGGACGGCCTGCGCAATGCGCCGCCGCGCCAACTGGTGCAGAACCTGCTCTATTACGTCGCGCATTCATCGAGTGAAACTGCGCGCGTCGCCGAAATTCGCGACACCTACCGGCTCGGCACGCTGCTGCCGACCGATCAGGAGGTCGAGCATGCGCGCGGCTCGATGTCGGGTCACAACCGTACCCTGCTCGACACCGTCTCGATCGCGATCAAGGATGACCTGCTTCGGGTCAAGGAAGCGCTAGACATCTTCCTGCGTGCGCAACATCGCGACAGTGCCGATCTGCTCGCCCAGGTCGATCTGCTCGACCGCGTGCGCGACACGCTCGGCATGCTCGGGCTCGGAGTGCCGCGTCGCGTCGTCACTGAACAACGCGCGATCATCGAGGAAATCACCAGCGGCAAGCGCGCCGCTGACGAAGGTACCCTGCTCGATGTCGCCGGTGCGCTGTTGTACGTCGAATCGTCGCTTGACGACCACATCGAGCGCCTCGGTGCGGCCAGCGAGGAAGGTGTTGCCGGTGCGCTCGAACTGCCCAAGGCCGAGGTGCGCAAGATCCTCGATGCGCTGATGCGCGAGGCGGCCGTCAACATCCAGCAGGCCAAGCACGACATCATCGCGTTCATCGAGTCGCCGTGGGATCACGCGCGCGTCGAACAGATTCCGCGCCTGCTCGAGGAGATCTCGGGTGCGCTGCGCATGCTCGACCTCGGTGCCGCCGCCGACCTCATGGCCGGCATCGTGCGCTTTGTCGAGATCGAACTGCTGCGCCATCGCCGGGTGCCGACCACCGAGCAGATGGACAAGCTGGCCGACGCGCTGGCATCGATCGAGTACTACCTCGAGGCGACGCGGGAACAACGCGGTGGCCGCGAGAAGATCCTTGCAGTCACTCGCAGCAGCCTCGAATCGCTTGGCTACTGGCCGGTCCCCGACGCGGGTGATGATCGTGGACCTGGCGGTGGACCCGACGACAGCCAGCCGACGTCACCGCCGCCCGGCACCGATGCAGCATCCTCGACCGACGAGCATCTGTTGGCTGCGGCGGGACTTGCCTATGGCACGGATGCCCGGGATCCGGCAGCGACCGGCACGCGTGCGCTCGACGACACCGACGTGGCCCTCCTGGCGCCGACCTCGGACTATCCGAGCTGGAGTGAACCGCTGCCCCGCGAGGGCGCCGCCGCCCTGCATGACGCCGATGCCGAAATCGATCGCATGATCGATCTTGCCGGGCTTGAGTTGTCCGCGCCGCCACCGCCACCACCGGCATTCGACATGCAGGTCGATGCAGCGGATGTGCAGGCAGGTAGCGGCCCGAACCTTGACAGCGTCGTCGAGATCGCCGCTGGCGATGACCTGCGCGATCTCGTGATCGGCGACAGTGCGCCGATGCCCGTCCACGAACATGACGTCGCCGGACTGCGCTTTGCCGAGACGCTCCACGACGCGCGCGCCGATGAGCAACGCTCGGCCTCGAATGAGAACGAAGACGACGACGGAGAGTGGATCGAGATCGACGTCGAGGAAGAGGTCGAGGAAGAGGTTTCGGCGACCACGGTCGGCGATACCGGATTCCAGGTCAACGACGCGAACGAGATCGACGACGAAATCCGCGAAGTGTTCGTCGAGGAAGTGCAGGAGGAGATCGACAATCTGATCGCCTTGCTGCCGGCGTGGAAATCCAAACCCGAAGACCTCGAGCAGCTGAAATCGATCCGGCGTTCCTTTCACACCCTGAAGGGTTCCGGTCGACTGGTCGGCGCGCTCGCGCTCGGCGAGTTCAGCTGGAAAGTGGAGAGCATGCTCAACCGCGTCCTCGACGGCACGATCACGCCGTCCGTGCAGGCGCAATCGCTCGTGCAGCACGCCGTCGACGCCTTGCCGCAACTGCTCGGCGCGCTGCGTGGCGAAGGCCCGCCGAGCGCCGACATCGCCGGCATCATGGACACCGCCGACCGTATCGCTGCCGGCGAATACGCGGAAGTGCCTGAGCGCCACGCGCAACGGCGCACGATCCGGCGCACGGTGCGCCAACGCGTGCGTGCACCGAAGCCCGAGCGTTCGCCGCTCGACAGCGCCTATGCGGGCGCGACCGCCGCCGCGATCGAAACCGTGGTCGCCGACAGTGAGATCGTCGCCGGACCGCTGCCCGGTCTCGATCCGGTCCTGTTCGACATTCTCAAAAGCGAGACGGCGATGCACCTCGCTGTCATCGACGATTTCCTCGCTCAGGCGGCCGTGCAGCCGCAGCCCGCGTCGGAGCTGTTGCTGCGAGCCGTACACACGCTCAGCGGCGCCATCGCGATGGTCGAGATCGCGCCGCTTGCGATCGTGCTGTCGCCGCTGGAAGGGTATCTCAAGCGCGCGCGCGCGCAGGCCAGTGACATCGATTCGGAAGCTCTCGCGGTGATCGGCGAATCGTCAACGCTGGTGCGCGAGGTCATGCGCACGCTCGATCAGGGCTCCAGCGAACTACCCGACTCCCACGCCCTGGCGCAGCGCATCTGTGCGCTACGCGACAGTCTCGATGAGCCTGTCAGCGCGCTGCAGTTCTATCACGAAGGTGATGCGGTTGAAGTCGATGCAGTCGATCTCGCCGACGACGATGACGAATCACTCGAGATGCTTTTCGGTGCCGACGGTTCGATCGGGTCGGGCGAAACCGCGCTGGCGTCCGATGCCGCCATCGACATCGACGCGACGACGCTCGAATTCGAGGCGGTCGCAGCCGATCCCGTCACCGATGTGTTCACGGCTGACGCTGTCGGCGGAGAAATGCCGCGCGCCGACGGCCTCGACCTGGAGGCCGGCAGCTTCGAGCTCGACACCGGCGTCACCGCCTCGGACGCCGCCGATCTCGATGCGCTGCTCGATGCCGCCAGTGCATTCTCCGGCCTGCCCGACAAGGTTGCGCCGCGGCGCAGCGAGGGTGCCATCGCATTCGACGACGAGGCGACGCCGGACCAATCGCTGCTTGATGCGATTCCTTCGGGCGAGTTCGACGTCGTCGACAGCGGCGATTCGTTCGTGATCATCGAGGCCGAGCATGAGGCGCCGGTGTCGACAGTGAACGACCCCATCGCTGTCGCGTTCGACGTGTCGTCCGGCTCGTCGACGCTTGAGCCGATCACGTTCTCCGACGAAGTGATGCTGACATTCGCCGAAACGCCGGGCGCACGGACGCCGGTCGAAACGGCGAGCGAACCGGAAGCTGCGTTCGAGATGGCCGACCTGTCGGCCCGGTCGCCGTCGCCGGGTGCAGAGCTTTCTGCACCGGAGCCGGGCGAGACCGCGGGCGAAGACATCGTGCTCACGTCCGCGCCGGTCGACTCGGTGAGCATCCGCGCAAATGCCGGGCGCGTGCTCGAGGATGCGCAGCCCGAAGGACGCCTCGATCTACCCGAGATCGACGAGGACCTGCTCGATATTTTCGTGCAGGAAGGCAACGACATCCTCGACCACGCCGACACCGCGATGGCGCAACTGCGCGAGGCGCCGCACGAACGCGAACTGATCTCGGGCCTGCAGCGCGATCTGCACACCCTCAAGGGTGGCGCACGCATGGCCGGCATTGCGCCGATCGGCGATCTGAGCCACGCCATGGAATCGCTGCTCGATGCGGTTTCCGATGGCCATCGCCACATGGACCAGACCGCCATAGAGGCACTCGAACGCGGCTTCGACAGCCTGCATGGGCTGGTCCAGCGGGTTGCCCACCGCCAGGCGCTGGCGATGCCCGAACAGGCCATCGCGCGCTTCGAGAACATCGTCGCCGGCGAAACCATCGATGCGCCGGCGACGGTGCCGGGTGGCCCTTCCATGGCCGCGACCGACGATGCGACGACGCTGCCGCGTCCGGCTCCACGTCCGATGCCGACGATGGATGTCGAGGAAGAGCCGCGCGCGCCGCAGGAAATGATCCGCGTGCGTTCCGACCTGCTCGACTCGCTCGTCAACTACGCCGGTGAGGTCTCGATCTACCGCTCGCGCCTCGAGCAGCAGATCTCGACGTTCCGCTTCAACCTGATCGAGTTCGAACAGACCGTGAGTCGACTGCGCGAGCAGCTGCGCAAGCTCGAGATCGAAACCGAAGCGCAGATCATCGCGCGCTACCAGCGCGAGCATCAGGAAGGCGCGGAAGCCGTGTTCGATCCGCTCGAACTCGACCGGTTCTCGCAGTTGCAGCAGTACTCGCGTGCACTCGGCGAGTCGGTCTCGGATCTGGTCTCCATCCAGGGCCTGCTCGACGAACTGACACGACAGTCGGAAACCCTGCTGCTGCAGCAGTCGCGCGTCAGCTCCGATTTGCAGGAAGGCCTCATGCGCACGCGCATGGTGCCGTTCGATTCGCTCGTGCCGTCGCTGCGCCGTACCTTGCGCCAGGCTGCCCAGGAAACCGGCAAGCGCGCGCAGCTCAAGGTCGAGGGCGCGCAGGGCGAAATGGACCGCAACCTGCTCGAGCGCATGAAGGCGCCGTTCGAACACATGCTGCGCAACGCGCTCGCCCACGGCATCGAAACGCCCGAGCAGCGCCTTGCCGAGGAAAAGCCGCTCGACGGCACGGTCACGATCACGGTCGCGCGCGAGTCGACCGAGGTGGTGCTCAGGTTCAGCGACGACGGCGCCGGCATGGACCGCGATGCGATCCGCAGCAAGGCCATCGAGCAGGGCATGCTCAGTCCCGAGGCGCAGCTGAGCGATCGCGACCTGTACGGCTTCATCATGGAGCCCGGCTTCTCGACCGCCGAACACGTGACCCAGCTGTCGGGCCGTGGCGTCGGCATGGACGTTGTCCACAGCGAGATCAAGCAGCTCGGCGGTTCGCTCGTGATCGACTCGAATCCCGGCAAGGGAACGACCTTCACGATCCGCCTGCCATTCACGCTCGCGGTGACGCAGGCGATCCTGGTCAAACTCGGCGAGTCGACCTACGCGGTACCGATGTCCTCCGTGCAGGGCGTGGTGCGCATTGCCCAGGACGACTACGCGCGCCGCATCAGCAGCGGCACACCGAGCTACGTGTACGGTGGCGAGGAGTTCATGATCTACGAGCTCCCGCAGCTGCTTGGCGTGCCCGCGGCGGCACGCATCGTCGACGAGACCCAGCTTCCGCTGCTGATGACGCGGACCGGCGACCAGCGCGCTGCGGTGCGTATCGACGGCGTGGTCGGCTCGCGCGAAATCGTCGTCAAGTCGGTTGGCCCGCAGATCAGTTCGGTGCCCGGCATCTTCGGCGCAACGATCATGGGCGATGGTTCGGTGGTCATGATTCTCGACCTCGCTCCGCTCGTGCGTCGCGTATCCGCACTGCGCGCCAGCGTCGCTGCCGGCGATATCGCAGCGATGCCCGACGTGCCGGTCGCTCCGCCGCTCATCGTCGCGCGTCGCAATCCGCTGATCATGGTGGTCGATGACTCGATCACGATGCGCAAAGTGACCACACGCGTGCTCGAACGCGCGGACATGGAAGTGATGACGGCGAAGGATGGTCTCGACGCGGTCGAGAAACTGCAGGACAGCGTGCCCGACCTGATGCTGCTCGACATCGAGATGCCGCGCATGGACGGCTATGAACTCGCCACCTACATGCGCAACGATTCACGCCTGAAAAAGGTTCCGATCATCATGGTGACCTCACGTACCGGCGAGAAACATCGCCAGCGCGCGCTGGAAATCGGCGTCGAGCGTTACCTCGGCAAGCCCTATCAGGAAGCAGACCTGTTGCGTCAGGTGCAGGAAACACTGAGGACGCATCGTGCCGACGCCTGAGCGCAGCGTACCCATCGCGTTGCTGTCGCAGACCGGTGAGGCCGGCCGCCACCTTCGCGAAGCGCTCGAGAGTGCCGGTACGCCGATCGTCTACGAGGCGCATGCGGCACAGCTCGACGTGCAGGCGCTTGAGCAGTCCGGCGCGCGCGTTGTCGTGGTCAACCTCGATGCCGATGTCGAGGCCCATCTCGACGATGTCTATGCGTTGCTCAGCGACGACCGCTACAACGTGATCTTCAACGAAGCGCAGGTTTCGGCACAACTGTCGGGCTGGGAACAGGCGCGCTGGGCGCGTCACCTCGCCGCGAAGATTCTCGGCACGAGCGATGCTGATCCGCCGCGACCAAAAGATGCCGAAGCCGTGCCCGTGCGTGCACAGGCGATCACGGCCGCGCCGGTGCTGATGCCGATCCCGGATGCAGACCCGTCGCTGACGCAGGCGTATGAACCAGTCGCCAGGCCCGATCAACCGATCGGTGACGGCACCGTGTCCGCCGATGCAGACGGAGATGCAGAGTTTGCCGACATCGCGCGTCTGCTCGCCGAATCCGACGAGTTGCCCAACACGCGTCTGGCCGACGAGTTTCTCGTCGACGCGGCTGACGGAACCGCGGCAGCGGCCGACGGCAACGCCATCGATCTTTCCGGTTTCGAAATCGACGAGCCTGCGCCGCCGCCGTTTGCCGGGGATGTCGGAACAACGCCCATGCAGACCCCGAGCGAGGCGTTGCCGGCGCGGCCGGAGGCGACCGAGATCGAGGACACGCTCGGCTTCGACGATCTCGACGACTTCGCCGGCGATCCCGAGTTCGTCTCGGAGTTCGAAACGGATCCGCCTGCCAGCAAGCCGGCAACCGCCAGCGAGTTCGATCTTGAGGCGCTGTTGGCCGAGCCGCAGACCGGAGACCCGACCGAGATCGAATACGTCGGCCCTGACGCGGTCACGCTCGATATCGCCGCGGAGCTTGCGGACTCCGCCGAAGCGATCACGGCGGCAAGCGATGACAATGGACTTGAGGATCTCGAGTTGCTCGATCTCGACTGGGCCGATGCGCCGGTAATCCCGGTCGCTGATGCGGATCTCGACGAGATCGTCGTGCCGCCGCCTCCGGTAGCCGGATCGGCATTTGCCTGGACATTGTCGGATGCCGACGAAGGCGCGCCCGCTGCCACCGAATCGACAACACCCGCGGTGTCGCCGAGCGAGTTCGGCATCGAGAAAATCACCGCCGCCGAGTATCTGGCACCGGCTACCCCCGTCGACGACGCCGCCGAACTTGCCGTCGGCGGACTCGCCGGATTGTCACTCGAGCTGGTGCCACTTGAGGAAGCTGTGGCGCCGCAATCGGTACAGTCGAACGAAGTGCGCGAGTCATGGCTTGATACGAGCACGCTGACGCACGGCCTTGCCGTGCGCAAGGTGTGGGTGCTCGGTGCCTCGATCGGCGGGCCCGAAGCGGTACGCGACTTTCTCGCACATATTCCGAAGGACTATCCGGCGCTGTTCCTGCTCGCCCAGCATATGGGCGCCGAGTTCATGGACCTCATGGCTCAGCAGCTCGCCAAATCGAGCATGCTGACCGTGCGCACGCCGACCCACGGCGAGCGCGTCGCCCACGGCGACATCGTCATCGTGCCGACCACCCACCGCTTGCGTGTCGACGCCGAAGGCGTGATCGTGCTCGAGCCGGTCGGCGAATCGATCGGCAGCAATGTGCCGTCGATCGACCAGGTGTTGCACGACGTCGCCGACCGTTTCGGTGCCAAGGCCGGTGTCATCGTGTTCTCCGGAATGGCCGAAGATGCCGCCGACGGCTCGCGCTACCTCGCCGCGAAAGGCGGCAAGGTCTACGTGCAGGATCCGCGTACCTGCGTGATCAGTTCAATGGTCGATGGCGTGCTCGAAACGGGCGTTGTCAGTTTCACCGGTTCACCGCGCGAACTCGCCGAGCGCCTGCTCGGCGAACGTCCCAGGCCAGCGGCCTGATTTCAGGAACCACAACGATGGCCGAGCTGCCCCGAGAAATCCGCGGCGTCATGATTCCCGTCACTGGCGGGCGCATCCTGCTGCCGAACGCGACCGTCGCCGAAGTGATCACCTACACGGTTCCCGACGCTATTGCCGGCGCGCCGCCGTGGCTGCTCGGCCGACTCGGCTGGCGTGGCTGGCGCTTGCCGCTGTTCTCGTTTCCCATCCTCGCCGGACACACCACCGAGGAAAGCACGCGCAATGCGCGCGTGACCGTTCTGAAGTCGCTGAGCGGCAGTGCCAAGATGCCGTTCCTCGCCATGCTCGCGCAAGGATTTCCGCGCCTGACCACGATCACCTCTGAACTGCTGATCACCACCGGTGACAACTCCGAACTCGGCACCGGTGTGCATTCCGAAGTGCTCGTGCACGATGACCACGCCGTCATTCCAGACCTGTCGGTGATCGAGGACCTCGTCGAGCAGGCGCTTGCGGCTTGATCGCACGAGCGTGCTCGGGCTGACCTGATCGCGTCGCCGGCGAAGCACGCTCACAGGTCGCCGTGGATCGCCTGCAGGCTCGCGATCGCGACCAGCCCCGCAGTCTCCGTGCGCAGGATGCGTGGACCGAGTCGCAGGCCGATGAAATCGAGCTGGTCGAGCACGCCGAAGTCCTTGTCCGACAATCCGCCTTCTGGACCGACCACGAGCGTGGCGCGTGTGAAGGTCGGCAGCGTACGCGGCGAATGGTCGCCGTGCGGATCGAGCGCGAGCCGCAGCCCGCTGTCGGCGTCGAGCGCAGCCGCCCACGTTGTCAGTCGAACCGGCTCGGCCAATGTCGGCAGGCGCGTGCGTCCACTTTGCTCGCAGGCACTGGCAATCACGGCCTGCCAGTGGGCGAGGCGACGCGCGGCACGCTCGGCGTCGAGCTTCACTTCGGTGCGCTCGGTGATGATCGGCACGATCCGCGTGATGCCCAGTTCGGTCGCCTTCTGCAGCACCAGATCCATCTTTTCGCCCCGCGCGATGCCTTGCGCGAGGGTCAGCTGAAGGGGACTCTCGCGCTCTGGCGTGGTGCGCTCGCCGAGCACACGTGCACTGACCGAACGCTTGGCCAGCAGGCTGATCTCGGCGTCGTATTCGCGCCCGTCGCCATTGAACAGCACCAGCGGATGCCCGCGTTCGAGACGCAGCACGCGCGCCAGATGCTCACTCGATTGCTCGGGCAGCTGCACGACGTGATCAGGGGCCAGCGGCTCGAAGATGCAGATTCTCGGTATGCGCATGGCTGGGCTGTGCCGGATCGGAAAGCAGTCTCCGATGATATTCAATCGAGGTGCTGTCCGCGCCGTAGCTCGAGAATCTTTCGCCATGCGGGTGGGGCATGATTCGACGCCCGGTTGCGAAACGCGTTTCGCACGCTGGAACGGGCTCTTTCGCGCCGACTGAAACGAAGGTTTTTCGCAGTCCGGGTGCGCTCCATCATGCCGGCAGCCTTCACCTCATGAAGCATCGGATTGATAGTGCGATAGCCGTCTGCAGAATAATCTGCCGTGCATCACGGCGTCAGCAAAATGGAACGGCAGGTCCAGCCCCTGCAAAGCTTGCGAATTACCCTCGTCACGCATCACGTACGGCAACGTCAATGGACGCGATCGCTGCATCGACCATGAGGTCGATCTCCGCTTCGCTCACGCAGTAGGGTGGCATGAAGTACACCACGTTGCCGAGCGGGCGCAGGATCACGCCGAGTTCGAGCGCATGCAGGTAGACCCGCAAGCCGCGGCGCTCGATGGCGGCGAACGGTTCGCGGCTGCTCTTGTCGCGGACGAGTTCGACCGCTGCAATCATGCCGGTCTGGCGCACGTCACCGATGTGCGCATGGTCGGCCAGCGGCAGCAGTCGGCGCGCGAGATGCGCTGCCAGCACGCGATTGCGTTCGAGCACCGGCTCGTCGCGGAAGATCGCCAGTGTCTCGAGCGCCGCCCGGCAGGCGAGCGCATTGCCGGTATAGCTGTGCGAGTGAAGAAACGCCTTGCCTTGCGCATGCTCGGCGTAGAACGCCATGTACACCGGCGCGGTCGTGAGCACTGCCGACAGCGGCAGCGTGCCGCCGGTCAGTCCTTTCGAAAGGCACAGGAAATCCGGCGTGATGCCGGCCTGCTCGCACGCGAACAGCGTGCCGGTGCGCCCAAAGCCGACCGCGATCTCGTCGGCAATCAGATGCACATCGAAGGCACTGCACAGCGCGCGCAAACCTTTCACATACGCCGGGTGATGCATGCGCATGCCGGCCGCGCACTGCACGAGCGGTTCGATGATCACGGCGCAGGTTTCGTGCGCGTGACGTTCGAGCAGCACACGCATGTCTTCGAGTCGGCGCAACGCCACCTGTTCGCTGTTTTCCCCCGGTGCGCGCTGGTAGGCATCCGGCGACGGCGCAACGATCGGCTGCAGCAACAACGGCGCGTAGGTCGCGCGATACAGGCCGACATCGGAAACCGCCAATGCGCCGAGGGTTTCGCCGTGGTAGGCGCCACTGAGCGCGATGAACTTGGTGCGCGTGCCGCAGCCGCTGTTGCGCCAGTAGTGGAAGCTCATCTTCAGCGCGACTTCGACCGCACTCGACCCGTTGTCGGCGTAGAACACGCGTACGAGTCCAGGTGGCGCAACGGCGACGAGCGCCTCGGCCAGCGCCACCGCCGGCGCATGGGTCATGCCGGCAAGCATGATGTGATCGAGACGGTCGAGCTGGTCCTTCAGCGCTGCAACGATGCGTGGGTGCCGATGACCGAACACATTGGTCCACCAGGAACTCACCGCATCAAGCCAGCGGCGGCCATCGTCCGCGTACAGCCAGGCGCCGTGCGCGCGCGCGATCGGCAGCATCGGCACCGACTCGTGGTCATGCATCTGCGTGCACGGATGCCAGACCACGGCGAGATCGCGTGCGGCAAGGTTGTCGGTGTCCGGCGCGATCGCGTCGCCGCGGCAAGGGAGGGAGGACATGGCTTTGCTATGATCGACCGCATTCCCGCATACGCACAAGCACCGACGCATGAACGCTTTCCCCGGTCATCATCCACTGGCGCGCGATCCGCGCGAAAACATGCGCGTTGCTGCACGTTCATCGCGCCTTGCTTCGGCTCGATTCGCGGCCCCCCGTGGGTTCACGCTTATCGAGATCCTGGTTGTCGTCGTGATCCTCGGCATCCTCGCCGCGATCGTCGTGCCGCGCGTGATGGATCGTCCCGGCGAAGCACGCGTGACGCGTGCCAAGCAGGACATCCAGGGCGTCATGACCGCGCTCAATCTGTACAAGCTCGACAACTTCACGTATCCGAGTGCTGCGCAGGGTCTTGAAGCGCTCAGCGCGAAACCGTCCGGCCAGCCGGATGCGCCGAACTGGAAAGGACCCTACCTCGACCGCGTGCCCAAGGATCCGTGGGCGCGCCCATACCAGTACCAGCAGCCGGGCCAGCACGGTGAAGTTGACGTGTTCAGTCTCGGTGCCGACGGCAGGCCGGGTGGCGACGGCGAGGCGGCCGATGTCGGCAACTGGACTGACTGAAAGACCTCACGCACGCTGCGCGACGGGCGACATGAACGTGGGTGGGATTTTGTGTATTTGAGGCCTTGGGGTCGGCTTGGAACACCCTGCGCGCGGCGCGGGGTTGTGGGCGAGAAACCGTTCGGGTGGCGCGGGTGTCCGGGTGGGGGTGCGCCTGATACCGTTGCTGTCGGATTCACCTTGATCGAGATTCTGGTCGTTCTCGTCATCGTTGGTGTCCTCGCTCTGGCGATCACGATCAGCGTCGCCAGTGCCGGTGGCGAGCGGCAGCTCGCGCGCGAGTCCGAACGCCTGCAGGCATTGATCGCCTATGCCTGCACGCGCGCCGAACTGAGCGGTCGCGAGATTGGCGTGGTCATCGATGCCACAGGGTACGCGTTCACGACGCTCTCCCTGGATGGATGGATGGCACCCGAGCAGCAGGGCGAACTGCGCCCGCGCACGTGGGTGCGCGGTATGCGTGCCACGATCGTTCGCGATGGTCGCGAGACCGCTATCAATGGCGACGCTGACGGATTGCCGCAGATCGTGTGCTTCTCGTCGGGCGAGCTGTCGCCGTTCGTGTTGCGCATGCAACTCGGTGACAGCCGCGCACGCCACGAATTGCGCGGTCTCGCCGATGGTCGTGTCGAGCTCGACCGGTTGGCGGCAACGCCATGAGGCGCGCGCGCGGTTTCACCTTGCTCGAAGTGCTGATCGCATTGGTCGTCGTCGCGCTCGCGCTGCTTGCGCTGACGCGCACGGCAGGCGGCCAGGTTGCCGCATTCGATGCCTTGCGTGAGCGCACACTGGCGGGCTGGGTGGCGGCCAATGTGCTCGCCGAAACACGTATCGCGACGCCTTTGCCGCCAGCTGGGCGGCGCGACGGTCGCGTGCGTTTCGCCGAGCGCGACTGGCGCTGGACGATCGACGTGCAGAATACCGAGAACGTGAACATCCGCCGCATCGATGTCGTCGTCTATGCCGGCGCGACCACGCAACCATCCGCGACCCTGGTGGGTTTCGGCAGCAGCCAGCCGGTGCCGTGAGCGGCAATCCACGACACGCCAGACCCCCAGGCGACTTCGAATCACGCGAAGCGGCAGATGACCGTGGGCACGATTGCCCTGATCGCACACGGCCCGCACGATCACGCGGTTTCTCGCTGATCGAAGTGCTCGTCGCCACGGTCATTTTCGCCGCGATGTCGGCGATCACGTGGGGCGCCCTGAGCCAGATAGCGCGCACGCGCGGCGCACTCGCCGACCAACAGGACCGCTTCGCGGCGGTCGCGCGCACGGTCGGTGCGTTCGATCGCGACCTGCGCCAGAGCATCTCGCGCTCGGTGCGCGGCAATTACGGCGAGGTCCTGCCGGCCGTGCTCGGCAGTGCCGGCAAGATCGAACTGAGTCGCGTCGGATTTGCCAATCCGCAGGCCGAGCCGCGCAGCAATGTAGAGCGCGTGGCCTGGCTCGTCGATCAACGCGTGCTGCGGCGCGATCGCTGGAACGTGCTCGATCGCACGGCGACCAGCAGCGCCGAGCGACGCGACATGCTCGACGGCATCGGCGCGCTCGGCATCCGCTATCTCGGCGATGACAATGTCTGGCGCGACCTGTGGCCGCCCCGCGACGCCGCGCGCGACGTGTTGCCGCGCGCAATCGAATGGCGAATGACACTCGAGGATTTCGGCGAGTTGCGGCGTGTCATCGTGCTGCCGTCGACATTTCCCGAGCGCGCGGCCGGCGCCTCGCCGGCCGGCAACATCGGCGAAGCCGACGGCATTCCGCCGATCGTCGTGCCGGTGCCGGGCACATCGCCGTGAACGGGCCGCATCGCCAGCGCGGCGTCGCCTTGCTGATCGCGTTGCTCGCCGTCGCGCTGGCGGTGATCCTGATCGCCTCGTTGCTCGATCGTGGCGAACTGAGCTTCGCGCGCACGCGCAATGCGCTGCGCGGCGAGCAGGCCGTGGCCTATGCAGAAGGCCTGGAGGCGTATGCGGCACAGGTGCTGCAGCGCGACCTGGACGAAGGCAGGATCGACACCCTGACAGATATCTGGGCGCTGCCGTTGCCGCCGCAGGAAGTGCCGGGTGGCCGCATCAGCGCGCGCCTCGGCGATCGCAACGGCTGCTTCAATCTCAACAACCTTGCGTCGATCACCAATGCTGCACTCTGGCGCACGCGCCTGCGCAACCTGCTGACCGCGCTCGAACTCGATCCGTCGCTGGCGGCCGCGATCGAGGACTGGGTCGATGCCGATGCCAACCCGAGCGACAATGGTGGTGCCGAAGACAGCGCGTACGCAGCACAACCGGTCGCCTACCGCAGCGCCAATCGCGTCATGGCGCACGTGTCCGAACTGCGTCTCGTGCGCGGCGTCAGCAGCGAGGTGTATGCGCGCCTCGCGCCCGAAGTCTGTGCCTTGCCGGTCGACAGCATGCTCAATCTCAATACCGCGACCACGGCCGTGCTGATGAGCCTCGACAGCCGCATCACGATCGCGTTGGCCGAACGCATCCGTCAGGACGGTCAGGCGCGCTGGAGCGATGTTGAGACCGCGCTGCGCGAGCTGCAAAGCCAGGGTGTCGAGCTCGCCGATCGACGTGGTCTGGGCGTGACCAGCCAGTACTTTCTTGCCCGCGGAGAGATCACGCTTGACGACGTGCCGTTCACGCTGACCAGTCTGCTCGAACGCCGCGCAGGTACCGGAACGCGCGTGCTGTCGCGTGCGCGCGGCAGCGACGACGATGCCGGCAGTGCGCGCGCTCTGCGCAACGTATCGGTGCCGGGCCGTACGACGGGACGATCGCGGTGACCGGCAGCCCTTCATCGCCCGCGGTAAACCCGCCGACTGATCGCGTTGACGATCATGAAGCACGCATCATCGAAACCTGGCTCGGTGTCGCCGTGCCGTGGACGCGCGCGGTGCGCGAGCAGCGCATCGACAGCCGTCGCCTGGTCACCGATCGCGCCATCGTCGACGCTGTGCGTGAACTCGCGCCGCGTCGCGTTCTCGATATCGGCTGCGGCGAAGGCTGGCTCGCGCGAGCGCTCTCCGAGTCAGGCATCGAAGTGACCGGCGTCGACGCCGCGCCCGATCTGATCACGCAGGCACGCGCGGCGGGTGGTGGCCGCTTCGACGTGCGCAGCTACGATGCGCTCGCCGACGAGTCCGACTGGCGCGGACACTTCGATGTCTGCGTGTGCAACTTCTCGCTGCTCGGCAAGGAATCCGTCGAACGCCTGCTCACCACGATACCGAGCCTGCTCGTCGCCGGTGGCGCCCTCGTCGTGCAAACACTGCATCCGCACATCGTCTGCGGTGAGCACGCCTACCGCGACGACTGGCGCGACGGTACGTGGGCCGGCATCGATGGCGCCTTCGGCGAACCCGCGCCGTGGTATTTCCGCACAATGGAATCATGGTTCAAGTTGTCCATTGAGTCAGGGTTCCACACCATCACGATTCGCGAGCCGCTACATCCAGTCACCGGCAAGCCGGCGTCGTTGATCTTGATTGGCAACTGCGCGCCGACGCGCGAATCCGCGTAAGGATCTGGAAGCGTCTCGGCAGTCGCCGCTCACGCAAGAACGTGCTCGAGCGTCACGGTTCTCCAGTGACCGCCGGCCGCCGCCGCGCGTGCCGAGCCGCGAACCCGCACGTACTCCACCAATCCCCACTCCGCGCGCAAACCTGAACTACCAAACCGGGTCCGACCCCACGGAAACCCGCGCCAGCACAAGGAAATTTCCTTGACAGCCTGTTACCTGCGGCATAAGGTGGGTTTCGGTGGTTTTTAGTGGTGTCGGGTGGTCATGTTTCAGGGCGAAACCGCGGTCACGCTGGACGACAAGGGCAGGGTCGGCATTCCGACCGCCCATCGCGACAGCGTGGCCAAGCTTAGCGGCAATCGCCTCGTGGTCACCTACAACCCGTTCGAACACGGATGCCTGTGGCTGTTTCCGGAAAAGGAGTGGGAGCAGGTGCGCGACGAGGTCAACGCCTTGAGCAAGGCCAAGACCGTACACCGCAACCTGCAGATGAAGCTGGTCGGCGCGGCGGCCCACGTCGAGCCGGACGGCAACGGACGCATCCAGTTGCCGGCCAGTCAGCGCGCGGCAACCGGCATCGAGAAGAAGGCGGTACTGCTGGGCATGGGCAACAAGCTGGAGTTGTGGAGCGAACAGGCGCACCTGGCCAAGATCCGCGAAACGATCAGCGAAGAGCAGATTACGGAGGACATGCTCGATCTCAAGTTCTAGCAGGAGCGTGGCGATGGCACCGAAGACCTACACGCATGCGCCGGTTCTGCTCGACGAGGTGATCGACGCGCTGCAGGTGCAGGCGAAGGGCAGGTATCTGGATGGCACGTTCGGGCGCGGCGGTCATGCGCGCGAGGTGCTCGGCAAGCTCGATGGCGATGGACGCCTGTTGTTGATGGACCGTGACCCGCAGGCGATAGCGCAGGCGATCACGGAGTTCGGAGCGGATGCAAGGGTACGCATTCGTCACGGCAGCTTCGCGCAGCTTGCGCAGTGGCCGGAAACGGAAAGTCGCCTGGACGGCGTGTTCCTCGATCTCGGTGTGTCGTCACCGCAACTCGACGATGCCTCGCGCGGTTTCAGTTTCCAGGCGGATGGTCCCCTCGACATGCGCATGGATCCGGAGTCCGGTGCAAGCGCCGCCGAATGGCTGGCCGCTGCATCGGAAGCGGAGATCGCCGAGGTGTTGTGGCGCTACGGCGAAGAACGCCTGAGTCGCCGCATCGCCAAGGCGATCGTCGAGTACCGGGTCGAGCAGCCGCTCGGGACGACAGCGCAACTGGCCGCGCTGGTGGCAAAGACGATTGGTTACCGCGAGCGCCACAAGCATCCGGCGACGCGGACGTTCCAGGGCCTGCGCATCCATCTCAACGACGAGCTGGGAGCGCTGGAGCAAGGTTTGCAGGGCGCGCTCGACCGGCTCAAACCGGGAGGGCGGCTGGTCGTGATCAGCTTCCACTCGCTGGAGGATCGTGTCGTGAAGCGCTTCATCCGTGGACAGGATTCGCAGCCGCCGCCGCGGCGCAACCTGCCGCCGGTGGAGGCGCCTCCGGCACCGCTGGTCGCGATTGCCAAGGTGTTCCCGGGCGCTGCCGAGCTCGCCGCCAATCCGCGCTCACGCAGCGCGGTGATGCGGGTAGCGGAGAAGCGCTCGTGATCGTGCGGGTGGTCGCGATGCTGATCCTGGTCGCGGCAGTGATTGCCAGTTCGATCGGCGTGGTCTACGCGCGGCACGAAAGCCGGCGTCACTTCATCGAGCTGAACCGGCTCGGCAATGAACGCGACAACCTCAATTTCGAGTTCGGCCGTCTGCAGCTCGAGCAGGCGACCTGGGCTGAGAACAATCGAATAGAACAGATCGCACGTGGTCGCCTCGGCATGGTTTCGCCGAGCGTCGCGGAGATGATCGTGACAAGGCGTTGAACCGGCAGTGAGGGGGAAACTCACAGTCATGAACGGAAGCCTGGCCGCAAGGACAGCATCCGCATGCCCCGCGAAGAGCGGGAAACCGACCGTCCGCGCCAATGCGCAGGCGCCGGCGGCCTGCGCTCTGCGGAATTGGCGATGAAGCGCGCAGCGCCGGCCAATCTTCGCGCACGTCTGTATACGGTGCTGATGGTGCTGGTGCTGGCATCGACCGCGCTGGTCGTGCGTGCGGTCGACCTGCAGGTGGTGCGCAAGGACTTCTACCAGGATCAGGGCGACGCGCGCTACCTGCGCGATATTCCGATAGCGGTCTCGCGCGGCACCATCTTCGATCGCAATGGCGAGCCGCTCGCGGTGTCGACGCCGGTCGAATCGATCTGGGGCAATCCGCAGGAACTGCTGGCCAATCCGGATCGCCTGCCCGAGCTGGCCAGGGCACTCGATGTCACCGTCGATGCGCTGACCGAGCGACTGCTGCAACGCAAGGACAAGGAGTTCCTCTATCTCAAGCGCCCGGTCGATCCCGATGCGGCCAAGGATCTGCTTGCGCTGCAGATTCCGGGGGTCGCCAGTGAACGTGCGTTCCGTCGCTACTACCCCAGCGGCGAGATCCTCGCGCACACGCTCGGCTTCACCAACATCGATGACCGTGGCCAGGAAGGCCTCGAGCTCGCCTTCGACGACTGGCTGGCCGGCAAGCCCGGCGCCAAGCGCGTCATTCGCGATCGCCTCGGTCATGTCGTCGAGAACGTCGAGTTGCTGCGCGAGGCGCAGCCTGGTCGCGACCTCACGCTGTCGATCGATCGGCGCATCCAGTACCTCGCCTACCGCGAGCTCAAGGCCGCGATACACGAGCACGATGCCTCGTCGGGTTCGATGGTCATCCTCGATGTGACCAACGGCGAAGTGCTGGCGATGGTCAATCAGCCTTCGTTCAATCCGAACTCGCGCGCCGTCGTCGAACCGGCCTACCGGCGCAACCGCGGCGTCACCGACGTGGTCGAGCCGGGTTCGACGATGAAGCCGTTCACGATTGCAGCGGCGCTCGAGAGTGGCCGCTGGAAACCGGAAAGCACGATCGACACGTCGCCCGGACGCATGACGCTTGCCGGTGGCTACACGATCAGTGACTTCCGCAACTACGGCACGATCAACCTGACCCGCGTGATCACCAAGTCGAGCAACGTCGGTGCGGCCAAGCTCGCTGCATCGATGAGCAGCGATCACATGTACGACGTGTTCCACCGCTTTGGCTTCGGCGAGGTCAGCGGTTGCGGCTTTCCGGGCGAGTCACCGGGTTTCCTGCCGATCGCGAAAGCCTGGGGTCCGGTCGAGAAGGCGACGATGTCCTATGGCTATGGCCTCAGCGTGACGCCGATGCAGATCGCTCAGGCCTACTCCGCGCTGGCCAATGGCGGGCGCCTGCGCCAACCGGGTTTCGTCAAGGGCGCGACCAATCCGGACAGCGCAGTGATCGATCCGCAAATCGCCGAGACCGTGCGCGGCATGCTCGAGACGGTGGTCTCGCCGGAAGGCTCGGGCCTGCGCGCGGCAGTGCAGAACTATCGGGTCGCCGGCAAGACCGGCACCTCGCGGCGCGCGGTCGGCGGCGGCTACGAACGCCGCTACGTGTCGCTGTTCGCCGGCATGATCCCGGCCAGCAATCCACGCCTCGTCGGCGTCGTCGTGATCCATGATCCAGGTCGCGGCAACGGTGCCTATTACGGTGCGCTGGTCGCCGCGCCGGTGTTCGGCAAGGTCATGAGCGATGCCATGCGCCTGCTCGACGTGGCGCCCGACAATGTCCAGCAGTGGTACGCCGGAGCGACAGATTCCGGCACCACGATACAGGCGATGAGCGGCCCGCCCGACTATTCCCCCGATGAATCGATCTACGCCGAAGTGGTGCCGCAATGACGGCCCCGATGCGGCTCGACGATCTGCTCGCCGGCATCGCGCCGGTCGGCACCCATGGCGAGCTCGTCATCGCCGGCATGAGCCTCGATTCACGGGCGATCGAAGCCGGCAATGCCTTCGTCGCGCTGCGCGGAGAGACCACTCACGGCATCCGTCACCTCGACGAGGCTGCGCGCCGCGGTGCACGCATCGTGCTTGCCGAAGCGCCGGCGCACACGGACGTCGTCAACACCGCGATTCCTGTCGTGTGGATCGAGACACTGCGTGATCGCCTCGGCGCCATCGCGGCACGCTACTTTGGCGAGCCGTCTCGGGCACTGTCGATCAGCGGGGTGACCGGCACCAATGGCAAGACCTCGACCGTACAACTGCTCGCACAGGCACTGAATCTGCTCGGACGTCGCGCGGCAACGATCGGCACGCTCGGTGCGGGTCTGCCTGAGGACTTCGCGGCAGGCGAACGCACGACACCGGATGCGATCAGCGTACAGGCCTTGCTCGCGCGTTTCCGCGCAAGCGGTGCCAGCGACGTGGCCATGGAAGTGTCCTCGCACGCGCTCGACCAGGGCCGCGTCAACGACGTGCAGTTCGCGCTCGCGGTGTTCACCAATCTGACCCGCGACCATCTGGACTACCACGGCTCGATGCAGGCCTACGGCGCGAGCAAGGCGCAGCTTTTCGGCTTTCCGGGACTGCGCGCTGCGGTCATCAATCGCGACGATGCGTTCGGCCGCGAACTGCTCGCGCAGCTGTCGAGGAAGGTGCGCGCGATCAGCTACGCGACCGACGATGCCGCAGCCGACGTATATGCCAGCGCGATCCATGCGCATGCGCGCGGCCTACGCTTCACGCTGCACTGCATGAATGACAACGCACAGATCGACTCGCCGTTGCTTGGCCGCTTCAATGTCTCGAATCTGCTCGCCGTCGCCGCATCGCTGCTCGCCCTCGATGTCGCATTCGATCGCATCGTCGAGGTACTGGCGAAGTTGATGCCGGTAGCCGGGCGCATGAATCGACTGGGCGGTGATGGTCGCCTGCCGCTGGTCGTGATCGACTATGCGCACACGCCTGACGCACTCGAGCAGGCGCTGGCGAGTGCTCGCGCACATTGCGCCGGCATGCTCGTCTGCGTATTCGGTTGCGGCGGCGAACGTGACGTCGGCAAGCGTCCGCAGATGGGCGAGATCGCCGAACGTCTGGCCGATCGCCTGATCGTCACCGACGACAACCCGCGCGGCGAAAACGGCGATGCGATCGTTGCCGGCATTCTTGCCGGCATGCGCCATCCGTCACGCGCCACCGTGCAGCGCGATCGCGCCGATGCGATTGCGCTGGCCGTGCGTGGGGCGAATGCGCGCGACGTGGTCGTGGTTGCCGGCAAGGGTCACGAGCCGTACCAGGAAGTCGCAGGCAAGCGCCACCCGTTCGATGACGCTGTCGTTGCCCGCAGCGTACTGGAGGCAATGCCGTGCTGAGCCTCGAACTCGATCAGATCGCGCGCGAGCTCGGCGCCCGCCTCGTCGGTGCCAACGCGACCGTCGACAGCGTTTCCACCGACACGCGCACGCTGGCCGCCGGCGCCCTTTTTGTCGCCCTTGTGGGCGAACAGCACGACGCGCACGACTTCGCCGAATCCGCGCGCGCGCGCGGTGCGGCAGCACTGATGGTCGAGCGCGAACTTGCCGTCGAGCTGCCGCAACTGATCGTCACCGACAGCCTCCTCGCACTCGGCGAACTCGCGCGCTTCGTACGCCAGCGCCTAGACGTGCGCGTGATCGGCATCACCGGATCAAACGGCAAGACCACGGTCAAGTCGATGCTCGCCGCGATCCTCGCGCGGCACGGGCGCACGCATTTCAGTGTCGGCAGCTTCAACAACGAGATCGGCCTGCCGCTGACTCTGCTCGACATGCCCGAAGACTGCGAATACGCAGTACTCGAAATGGGCGCAGGCAAGCCGGGGGACATTGCTTACCTCGCGCGTATTGCCGGGCAACAGCTGGCGCTCGTCAACAACATCGGATCGGCGCACCTGTTGCGCATGGGCAGCCTTGACGCGATCGCCGAGACCAAGAGCGCGATCTACGCCACGCTGCCGGCCGATGGCATCGCCGTGATCAACGCCGATGACGCCTACGCGGCATGCTTCGCCGAGCTCGCCGGCACGCGCCGCATCGTGCGCTTCGGTCTGCACGGTGATGTCGATGTCGGTGTGCGCGCCGGCAGCATCGCAGGTCAGCATTTCACGCTGTCCACGGCGGACGCCGACATCGACATCGAGCTGCCGCTGCCAGGTCGGCACAACATCACCAACGCCCTCGCCGCCGCCGCGCTGGCCATCGCGCTCGGCGTACCGATGGCCACGATCAAGGCCGGTCTCGACGAGGTGCCGCAGGTTGCCGGACGCAGCCACCGCATCGAACATGCCAGTGGCGCGGTCATCATCGACGACGCCTACAACGCCAATCCGGTCTCGTTCGCGGCAGCGGTGGCGATGCTCGCCGAGCAAACCGGGAAGCGCATCCTGGTCGTCGGCGACATGCTCGAACTCGGCGCCGACAGTGAGCGCCTGCACGCCGACATCGGTGCGCTGGCGAAACGCAGCGGCATCGATGCGCTGCATGCGGTCGGCGCGATGAGTCGCGCGGCGGCACATGCGTTCGGTGAAGGCGGCATGCACCACGCCGATCAGGCGACGTTGATCGAGACGCTGCGCACAGAGTTGCGTGCCGGCGTCAGCATGCTGGTCAAGGGTTCGCACGGATCGGCCATGGAGCGCGTCGTGCGTGCCTTGTTCGAGCACGAGGCAGCCAACGGAGAGCGACATGCTGCTTGAGCTCGCCGAACTCCTCAAAGGCTGGTACAGCGGCTTCAACCTGTTCCAGTACCTGACCTTCCGCGCGATCATGAGCACGCTGACCGCGCTTGCGGTATCGCTGCTGATCGGGCCGGCGGTAATCCGCAAGCTCGGCGACCTCAAGGCCGGGCAGGTGATCCGCACCGACGGTCCGCAGTCGCATCTGGTCAAGGCGGGCACGCCAACCATGGGCGGCCTGCTGATCCTGCTTGCGGTCGCCATCGCCACGCTGTTGTGGATGGACCTCGGCAATCGCTACGTGTGGATGGTGCTGGCAGTGACGCTGGCATTCGGCGCGATCGGCTTCTACGACGACTACAGGAAGCTCGTGCTGCGTGACAGCAGCGGGCTGCCGGCACGCTGGAAGTATTTCTGGCAATCGGTGTTCGGTCTGGCCGTGGCCGTGTGGCTGTACCTGACCGCCGAGACTGCGGCCGAGACGGCGCTGTACCTGCCGGTGTTCAAGACGATCGCCATTCCGCTCGGCCTGCTGTTCGTGCCGATCGCGTATTTCATGATCGTCGGCTTCTCCAACGCGGTGAACCTGACCGACGGCCTCGACGGTCTCGCCATCATGCCGAGCGTGCTGGTGGTCACCGCGCTCGGCGCGTTCGCCTATCTGGCCGGCAATGCGGTGTTCTCGAACTATCTGCAGATCCCGTCGATCCCCGGTGCCGGCGAGCTCGCGATCTTCTGCGGCGCACTGGCCGGCGCAGGGCTGGGCTTCCTCTGGTTCAACACGTATCCGGCCCAGGTGTTCATGGGCGACATCGGCGCCCTCGCGGTCGGTGCGGCGCTGGCCACGATCGCCGTCATCGTCCGCCAGGAGATCGTGCTGATCATCATGGGTGGCGTGTTCGTCATGGAGACGGTATCGGTGATGCTGCAGGTGGCGAGCTTCAAGTTGACCGGCAAGCGCATCTTCCGCATGGCGCCGATCCACCACCATTTCGAGCTCAAGGGCTGGCCGGAGCCGCGCGTGATCGTGCGCTTCTGGATCATCAGCGTGGTCCTCGTGCTGGTCGGCCTCGCCACGTTGAAGGTGCGCTGATGATCGCCACGGCCAGCACCCTGCAGGCAACGCGGCGCAATGCGCCGGCCGGACGCTACGACGCCGGTGTGATTCTTTCTGCGGTCGCGCTGGCCAGTCTCGGCACGGTCATGGTCGCCTCAAGTTCGATCTCGGTCGCCGACAACCAGCAGATCGGTCCGTTCTACTACCTGATCCGCCACCTGATGTTCCTGAGTCTCGGCATCACGCTCGCCGTGATCGTCGCGCGCGTCGAGCTCGAGTGGGTCGAACGCCATGCCTCGTGGCTGCTGCTGCTCGCGATCGTGCTGCTGCTGCTCGTGTTCGTGCCGGGCATTGGCATGCGCGTCAACGGTGCGCGGCGCTGGATCAATCTCGGCATCTCCGGATTTCAATCGGTCGAAGCAGTCAAGCTGATCCTGATCACCTATCTGGCCAGCTATCTCGTGCGCCACCGTGCGAGCGTGCAGGCGAGCATGGTCGGCGTGCTCAAACCACTCGGCGTGGCCGTGATCCTCGTTGGCCTGTTGCTGCTGCAGCCCGATTTCGGCAGCGCGATGCTGCTGATGGCGATCTCGCTGGGCATGATCTGGCTCGGTGGCGCGCGCCTGCGCAACCTGCTTCTGCTCGGCGCGCTGGCGACGCCCGCCATCGCATGGGCGGCGATCTTCGAGGAATACCGCTTCAAGCGGCTCAAGTCGTTCCTCGATCCGTGGGCTGATCCGTTCAACGATGGTTTCCAGCTGACCCAGGCGCTGATCGCGATCGGTCGCGGCGAGTGGTTCGGCGTCGGACTTGGCGCCAGCGTGCAGAAGCTCTTCTACCTGCCCGAGGCGCATACCGATTTCATCCTCGCCGTGATCGCCGAGGAACTCGGCTTCGTCGGCATCGTGCTCGTGCTCGGATTGTTCGCCTGGCTGGTCGGACGCGGTTTCAGCATCGGATTGCGTGCCGTCGAGTACGGCCAGCGCTTTGCCGGCTACTGCGCGTTCGGCGTGTCGCTGATGATCGCGCTGCAGGCGCTCGTGTCGATTGGCGTCAATCTCGGCGTACTGCCGACCAAGGGCCTGACCTTGCCGCTGATCAGCTCCGGCGGTTCGAGTGTCCTGATGACGTGCGCGGCGATCGGCCTGCTGGCACGTGCGAGCTATGAACTTTCGCGCGCCGAGAATGCCGCGGCACAGGCGATCCCTTCGGCGTCGTCCGACCCGCTGGTGAGCGCATGAACGGGCCGGTGCTGATCATGGCGGGCGGTACCGGCGGCCATATCTTCCCCGGCATCGCCGTTGCCACCGAGCTGCGTGCGCGCGGTGTCGAGGTGGTTTGGCTGGGCGCCCGCAAGGGTCTCGAAAACGAACTCGTGCCGCGGGCTGGCTTCGCGCTCGAGACCATCGACTTCGGCGGCGTGCGCGGCAAGGGGCTGGCAACGCTGCTGCTTGCACCTCTGCGCCTGTTGCGTGCGGTCGCCGCCGCGCGCGCGGTGATCCGGCGCGTGGCGCCTTCCAGCGTCTTGTCGATGGGCGGATATGCCGCCGCGCCGGGCGGCATTGCCGCGTGGATTGCGCGCGTTCCGCTCGTCGTGCACGAGCAGAACCGCGTGGCCGGTTTCACCAATCGCCTGCTTGCGCGCATCGCGCGACGGGTGCTCGGTGGTTTCGCCAATGCCCTGCCCGGCATCGAATGGGTCGGCAATCCGGTGCGCAGCGCGATCACCGAGGTGGCACCGCCGCGCGAGCGTATGACCGGTCGTGACGGTTCGTTGCGCGTGCTCGTGCTCGGCGGCAGCCAGGGCGCGATGAGCCTCAACACGCATCTGCCGATCGTGTTCCAGCGCCGCGGCAGCGCGCTCGATCTCGAGATCTGGCACCAGTGTGGCACCCGCCACCTCGACAAGGCCGCCGCCGCGTACCGCAGCGCCGACGTCGACGCGCGCGTCGAACCGTTCATCGACGACATGGCGGCAGCCTACGCGTGGGCCGATCTCGTCCTCTGCCGCGCCGGCGCACTGACATTGGCCGAGCTTTGTGCGGCCGGCGTCGGTTCGATCCTCGTGCCGTTTCCGGCCGCGGTCGACGACCACCAGACGCGCAATGCCGAAGTGCTCGTGCTGGCCGGCGCGGCGCGTCTCGTTGCCGAAGGTGACGATTTCCTCAAGCATGTCGGCGCCCAGCTCGACGAACTCGCGCGCGATCGCTTTGCCCTGATGAAGATGGCAATCGCCGCGCGCGGACTCGCGCAGCCGCAGGCCACCGCTCGCATTGCCGATGTCTGCATGGAGGTGCGCGCATGACACCGCAGCGCGTGCGCCAGCACGGCGACATCATGCAGGACTTCCGCCGTGTGCATTTCGTCGGCATCGGCGGCGTCGGCATGAGCGGTATCGCAGAAGTGCTGCACAACCTCGGTTACTCGGTGTCGGGTTCGGACCGCGCCGATTCGACGACCACGCGACGGCTCGCCGCGCTCGGCATCGATGTCCATCGCGGCCATGCCGCCGGGCACGTCACTGACGTCGACGTGCTGGTGACCTCGAGCGCGATCCAGCCGGACAATCCGGAACTGCTGGCGGCACGCGAGCGTCGCATTCCGGTGGTTCCG
Source organism: Lysobacterales bacterium (assembly GCA_038259445.1). Taxonomy (GTDB): domain Bacteria; phylum Pseudomonadota; class Gammaproteobacteria; order Xanthomonadales; family Rhodanobacteraceae; genus Dokdonella. The sequence continues at coordinate 59,119 of JBBSOU010000001.1, forward strand.
CGCGCCGAGATGCTCGGTGAACTGATGCGCTTCCGCCGCGGCATCGCGGTTGCCGGTACCCACGGCAAGACCACGACCACGAGCTTGACCGCGAGTGTGCTCGCCGAGGCCGGGCTCGACCCGACCTTCGTCATCGGCGGCCAGCTCAATGCGGCCGGCACGCACGCCCGACTCGGTACCGGCGAATACCTCGTTGCCGAAGCCGACGAGTCGGACGGCTCGTTCCTCATGCTGTCGCCGGTAATCGCGATCGTGACCAACATCGACGCCGATCATCTGGAGAACTACGACGGCGATTTCGAGCGCGTCAAGAAGGCGTTCGAGGCTTTCCTGCACCGCCTGCCGTTCTACGGTGTCGCCGTGCTCTGCCTCGACGATGGCGAAGTCGCCGCGCTCGCGGCATCGACAGCACGCCGTACGCTGACCTATGGCATCGATGCGCATGCCGACATCCGCGCGAGCGACCTGCGCCAGGATGCTTCGCGCATGCACTTCAACCTGCATCTTCCGGATACCGAAGCCGCGGTCGCGGTGACCCTGAATCTGCCCGGTCGGCACAATGTTCTCAATGCACTCGCGGCATGCGCGGTCGGCTGGCAGCTCGGCGTGGATGCCCTGGCGATACAGAGCGCATTGGCGCGTTTCGAAGGTGTAGGCCGGCGCTTCTCGTTGCGCGGTGATGTCGCCCTCGGCACCGGTTCGGTGCTGCTGGTCGACGACTACGGCCACCATCCGAGCGAACTTGCCGCGGTGTTCGAAGCAGCGCGTGGGGGCTGGCCCGAGCGCCGTCTGGTGGTCGCCTTCCAGCCGCATCGATATTCGCGCACACGTGACCTGCTCGACGACTTCGCGCGCGTGCTCGCCGATGTCGACGTGCTTGTGCTGACCGACGTCTACCCGGCCGGCGAAGCGCCGATCGCGAATGCCGATGGTCGCGCGCTGGCGCGTGCGGTGCGCGCGCGCGGCAAGGTCGATCCGGTGCTGATCGAACATCCACGCGAGTTGCGCGCGACGCTGCCGTCGCTGCTGCACGACGGCGACCTGCTCATGCTGCTCGGCGCCGGCGACATCGGCGCGGCCGCCGCGGACCTCGCCGCGTTCCCTGACCTGAGGCCAGCGGCATGATCGCGCGCAGCAACGACCCTCGTCGCTTCGGTCGCGTCGCCGTCGCCCTCGGCGGCACCTCCGCCGAACGCGCGGTATCACTGGACTCGGGCCGCAACGTGCTCGAGGCGCTGCGTGCACGCGGTGTCGATGCGCACGCGGTCGACGGCATTCCGGCACTGCTCGATGCGGTGCGCGCCGGCCATTACGCGCGCGTGTTCAACATCCTGCACGGTCGTGGCGGCGAAGACGGCATGCTGCAGGGCGCACTCGATGCGTTGTCGGTGCCCTACACCGGCAGTGGCGTGCTCGGCTCGGCACTGGCCATGGACAAGGTCCGCACCAAACAGGTCTGGCAGGCGATCGGTCTGCCGACGCCGCGCTACGCCGCTTGCGGTCCCGGCGACGATATTGAAGCGATGATCACCAGGATCGGTTTTCCGGCCATCGTCAAGCCGTCGCACGAAGGCTCCAGCGTCGGCATCACGCGCGTGTTCTCGGTGGGCGACCTCAGTGCAGCGATCGAGCTTGCCGCGCGTCATGACGGCGAACTGCTGATCGAGCAACTCATCGAAGGCGACGAGCTGACCATCGCCATCCTCGATGGCAAGGCGCTGCCGTCGATCCGTATCGTGCCGAAGGGCGCGTTCTACGACTATCACGCGAAGTACGTCGCCGAGGACACCGAGTACCTCTGCCCGGGTCTCCAGGGCGATGACGAAACCGCGATCCGCGCGCTGGCCTTGTCGGCGTTCGACGCGATCGGCTGCGAAGGCTGGGGCCGCGTCGACGTCATGCGTGACCGCGGGGGCAATGCGTTCCTGCTCGAAGTGAACACGACGCCCGGCATGACCAGCCATTCGCTCGTTCCGAAGGCCGCGCGCGCCACCGGTGTCGACTTCGAGACGCTGTGCTGGCGCATCCTCGAAACGAGCTTCCTGCGCGAGCGTGCGCACGACGGCGGAGGTGGCGCATGAAGTCATTGCCGCTCAAGCTGCTCGCGTGGGGCATTGCGCTGACCCTGGTCGCATTGCCGATCGTCGGCGTCCTCAACGGCTGGTTTGCCGCCGCACGCTGGCCGGTGCGCACGATCGAACTGCGTGCCGAATACACGCATGTCAGCGCCGAGCAGATTCGCGCGACCGTCGAGAACCATATCGCCAACGGTTTCTTTGCCCTCAAGCTCGCCGACGTGCAACGCGCTGTTGGCGAGTTGCCGTGGATTGAACGCGTCGAAGCGCGCAAGCGCTGGCCCGACACCTTGCAGCTGACGGTGTTCGAGCGCCAGCCGTATGCGCGCTGGAGCAAGGGACGCCTGATCAGCCGCACCGGAGAAATCTTCAGCGTGCCGGCCGCCGAGTCGATGCAGGGTCTGCCGATGCTCTCCGGACCCGACGAGCGCCTCGCCGAGGTGCTGAGCTTCTACGCCGACTGCTTGCGCGAGTTCACCGGCAGTGGCCTCGCCGTGCGCGCGGTCGACCTCAGTGCACGCGGCAGCTGGCGTCTGACGCTGGCGAGCGGTGCGCTGATCGAGATCGGTCGTGTCGATGCGCAGGCGCGACTCAAGCGCTTTCTGGATGTATGGCCGACGCTCGCCGCCGGCGCTGCAGGGCCGCCAGTCTACGTCGACCTCCGCTACGAGAACGGCTTCGCCCTGCGCTGGGCGCTGCCGGCTGAAACCCCCACCCCCACAACGACCGGTCCTGTACCGGTCGAGCAGGCCTGAGGTCGCATGAATCGCAAGGCGGAAAAGAATCTCATCGTCGGCCTCGACATCGGCACGTCGAAGATCGTCGCGATCGTCGGCGAGTACGAACCCGGCCAGCCGGTCGAGATCATGGGCATCGGCTCGCATCCGTCGCATGGACTCAAGCGCGGCGTGGTGGTCGACATTGAATCGACCGTGCAGTCGATCCAGCGCGCGATCGAAGAGGCCGAGCTGATGGCCGGATGCGAAATCCGCTCGGTCTATGCCGGCATCGCCGGCAGCCACATCCGCTGCCTCAATTCACACGGCATCGTGCCGATCCGCGACAAGGAAGTGACCGAAGCCGATCGCGAACACGTGATCGAGGCCGCCCGCGCGGTCGCCATTCCGGCCGACCAGGAACGCCTGTATGTCGAGCCGCAGGATTACGTCATCGATGGCCAGGAAGGCATCCGTCATCCGATCGGCATGAGTGGCGTGCGCCTCGAGGCGCGCGTGCATCTGGTGACCGGTGCGATGAGCGCGGCGGCCAACATCCGCAAGTGCGTGTCGCGCTGCGGACTGCGCGTCGATGACCTCGTGCCGCAGCAGATCGCCTCGAGTTTCGCCGTGCTGACCCAGGACGAGCGTGAACTTGGCGTCTGCCTCGTCGACATCGGCGCCGGCACCACCGATATCGCGATCTTCACCCAGGGCGCGATCCGGCATACCGCGTCCTTGCCGATCGCCGGCGATCAGGTCACCAACGACATTGCCGTGGCGCTGCGTACACCGACCGCCCACGCCGAGGAGATCAAGGTCAAGTACGCCTGTGCGCTGGCTCAGCTCGCGCATGCCGAGGAAACGATCCAGGTACCGAGCGTCGGTGACCGGCCGCCGCGCCGGCTGGCGCGGCAGACGCTCGCCGAAGTCGTGCAGCCGCGCTACGAGGAACTGTTCTCGCTGGCGCAGGCTGAATTGCGTCGCTCCGGTTACGAGAGCCTGGTCGCAGCCGGCATCGTGCTGACCGGTGGCGCCTCGAAGATGGAAGGCGCGGTCGATCTGGCCGAGGAGATCTTCCACATGCCGGTGCGACTCGGAACGCCGCAGCACGTGACCGGACTTGCCGACGTGGTCGCCAACCAGATTCATGCGACCGGCGTCGGTTTGCTGCTTTACGGCAGTCGACAGCAAAGCCACGGCGGCGGCCGCAGCGTTGAAGCGGTCGGCGGTGTTTTGCAACGGGTATCAAATTGGTTCAAGGGAAATTTCTGATCGGCGTGTGATCGCGACGATCGACTCGATCCAGCCACGGCGCACGGAGTGCTGTGGTGCAACCGAAACGGTTGCAGGGTGGCAGGCGCGCCAGCCTTCCACATGACGCAAGCAGGCCAGGACGGCCGCGCCTGCGGGGCAACCAAACCAATACGGCAAAAGCCGACGGAGGACGGGAAAATGTTTGAACTATTCGAGAAGACAGCACCGAACGCAGTGATCAAGGTCATCGGTGTCGGCGGCGGCGGCGGCAACGCGGTCAGCCACATGGTCCATGCGCATGTCGAAGGCGTGGAATTCGTCTGCGCCAATACCGATGCGCAGGCACTCAAGAACAGCGGTGCCAAGCACACGCTGCAGCTCGGTGCCAATGTCACCAAAGGGCTTGGTGCCGGCGCCAACCCCGAAGTCGGTCGTCAGGCCGCACTCGAGGATCGCGAGCGCATCGTCGAGTTGCTGCAGGGCGCCGACATGGCCTTCATCACCTGCGGCATGGGCGGCGGTACCGGTACCGGTGCGGCCCCGGTGGTCGCGCAGCTGGCCAAGGAGATGGGCATCCTGACCGTCGCCGTGGTTACCAAGCCATTCCCGTTCGAAGGGCGTCGGCGCATGCAGGTCGCGCTCAAGGGCATCGAGGATCTTTCGCAGCATGTCGACTCGCTGATCACCGTACCGAACGAGAAGCTGCTGACCGTGCTCGGCCGCGACGTGACCCTGCTCAGCGCATTCAAGCAGGCCAACGACGTGCTGCTCGGCGCCGTGCAGGGCATCGCCGACCTGATCACGCGACCGGGCCTGATCAACGTCGACTTTGCCGACGTGCGCACCGTCATGGCCGAGATGGGCATGGCAATGATGGGAAGCGGCACGGCGCGCGGCGATGACCGTGCGGTCGCGGCAGCCGAGGCGGCAATCAACAATCCGCTGCTTGAGGACGTCAACCTGACCGGCGCCTGCGGCATTCTCGTCAACGTCACCGCCGGCCCGAACCTGACCATGCGCGAATTCGACGACATCGGACAGGTCATCCACGAGTTCGCCAGCGAGGACGCCACAGTCGTCATCGGCACCGCGCTCGATCCGGAACTGCAGGACGAAGTGCGCGTGACGGTGGTGGCCACCGGCCTCAATCGTGGCGTCGTCAAGCAACCGTTGCGCACCGAGCGCGAACGCGAGGCGATCATCGCGCCGCGTACGCCGATGCGTGTCGTGCGCAACGCGACTACCGGCGAGATCGACTATGCCGGCAGCGTGCCGGCGCGCATGACCGCCACGCTGCGGGCTCCGGCAGCCGAGGCAGCAACGGTCGCCGCGGCCGACACCCAGATCGACTACCTGGACATTCCGGCGGTCCTGCGCCGCCAGGCCGATTGAGGAAAAAGCGGGGAGATCGACGCTGATCCTGCGTCGATGATGCTCCGCGACAACGGACCGGTGGTCCGTTGCGAGGACGCCGATGGCCCCTGGCTCTCGGCGGGTTTTCCCGTCCTTGCCGCTGCGTGGCGCCGCAGCGGCCGTTTTTTCCGGGTGGCCGAGGTGAAAAGTCGGCGCCGTCAGTGTGGTCGGGTTGGATTCATGCGTGTCTCATTTTGGAGACAACTGTCGGGTTTCCGACGCGCATGAACTTTCCCTGTCTGAATCGCTATGTTAGGCTCCGGGGCGATTTGCTACTCCTGCCCCAGGGGTCAATACAAGAAAATGATCAGACAACGCACGCTCAAAAATGTAATCAGGGCGACAGGCGTGGGTCTCCATACGGGTGACAAGGTCTACATGACCTTGCGGCCGGCAGCGGTTGATGCAGGGATTGTATTCCGGCGCGTGGACCTGGCCGAACCGGTGGAAATCCTGTCCCGTTGCGAAAATGTCGGCGATACCCGACTTTCCACCACGCTGGTCAAGGGCGATGTGCGCATCGCCACCATCGAACACCTGCTTTCGGCGATTGCCGGACTCGGCATCGACAATGCGTACGTCGACCTGTCCGCGCCAGAAGTACCGATCATGGACGGCAGCGCGGGACCTTTCGTGTTCCTGCTGCAGTCGGCCGGCATCGAGGAACAGGCGGCACCCAAGCGCTTCGTGCGCATCAAGAAATCGATCACCGTGCGCGAGGACGACAAGTGGGCGCGCTTCGAGCCGTTCGACGGCTTCAAGGTCGGCTTCTCGATCGACTTCGATCACCCGATGTTCGCCAAGCGCACGTCAACCAGCGAAATCGACTTCTCGACGACCTCGTTCGTCAAGGAAGTGAGCCGTGCGCGTACCTTCGGCTTCATGCGCGACATCGAGATGCTGCGCGAGCGCAACCTCGCCCTCGGCGGCTCGATGGACAACTCGATCGTTCTGGACGACTACCGCGTCCTCAACGAAGACGGCCTGCGCTACGAGGACGAGTTCGTCAAGCACAAGATCCTCGACGCGATCGGCGATCTCTACCTTCTCGGGCACAGCCTGATTGGCGCGTTCTTCGGTTACAAGTCCGGACATGCGCTCAACAATACGTTGCTGCGCACCCTGCTGGCTGACAAGACGGCGTGGGAAGAGGTCAGCTTCGAAGACGAGAGCAAGGCGCCGATCTCCTACGCGCATCCGGCACAGGCACTGTAAGGCGACATCTGATCATAAAGGCACTCCTGCCCCGGAGTGCCCGCGCTACACCACATGAGAGAAGCCTTCAGGCTTCCGATGGGGGATCCACCGCGGCAAGGGAAGCCAGTTCGAGATACAGGGCCCTGAGCTCCGGGTCGGGAATGGTTTGCGCTGCCGTTCGCAGATGGTTTGCGGCGGCTGCAGAGAGAGGCTTCCGCCTTGCAGGCTCCGGGGGAACGGGTTGCAGGGGTGCCACTTTCACAACGACGTGTTCGACAGTGTCGCCACAGGTGACACGGGCTTCAGCGAGCAGGGTTGCCTGGTGCAGCCGTAATCGCGTGGCCCACGCCGCACTCGTCGCGAGAAAGACTAGCCGTCCGTTGCGGACGTCTGCGAGGCGACATTCGTGGGCGAGCGTGGCGGGCAATTGGTGGCGCAGTCTTCCGTCCAGCAGATCGAGAGCGCGCGCGCGTGTCGCGAGCGTTCGAAGGTCGGCGCACTCTGCGATCGGCAAGAAGCTGCTCGCACGGCGCTTGGGTTGGGACGGCAGTTGCGGCATGGCGGAAATCAATCGGCACTTTGCAATGAACATCATCATAGTCGCTAAACCGCATTCGGCTCCGCGCTGTCTCGACCTCGGCAGTCGCCGTGGCCGCCTGCTCGCACTCGCCGGCGCATCGCTGGTGTTCGTGCTTTGCGCTGGTATCGGCTTTGCTGTCGCGCTGCTGTCCGCCAACCCGCGCGATGCGGCGCTGCAGGAACTCGAGGCGATGCGCGCGCTGATCGACTACCAGAAGCTGGAGCTCGATGAAGTGCAGTCCGACTCGCGGCGCAATCTCGATGCGCTGGCACTGCAGCTTGGCCAGTTGCGCGCACAAGCCACGCGCCTGAACGCGCTCGGCGATCGTCTGACCCAGGTCGGCAAGCTCGATGATGGCGAGTTCGACTTCGCCGCCGAGCCGGCACTCGGCGGACCCGAGGTGTCGCCGCAGGCAAGCCTCGCGCCATTGCCGCTGGCGGAAGAAATCGACACCCTGCGTGCCGAGTTCGTGCGCCAGGAAGCCCAGCTCGATGTGCTCGAAAACCTGCTCTTCGACCGCAAGATCGACAACGCATTGATGCCGACCGGCATGCCGGTCACGCACGGCTACGTGGTCTCCGGCTACGGCACCCGAACCGACCCGATCAGCGGCCGCAAGGCCGTGCACCTCGGCGTCGATTTCGACGTTCCACTGGGCAGTGACGTGCTCGCCGTCGCCGAAGGCGTGGTCACCTATTCCGGTTCACGCAGCGGCTACGGCAATACCGTCGAGATCGACCATGGCAACGGCTACATGACGCGCTATGCGCACAATTCCCGCAACGCGGTCGAGGTCGGCGCGCGCGTGAACGCCGGACAGGTCGTCGCCAAGGTCGGCTCTTCCGGTCGCTCGACCGGCCCGCATTGCCATTTCGAGGTCTGGCTCAACGGTCGGCCGGTCAATCCGATGGCCTATGTGCGTTCGACGCGCGCGACGCGAATCTGAGCTTTCCGGTCGGCGATTCGCCCTTGAATCGCACCTGCCGGGACCCAGTTGATTGGTGTTACGCCGAAGGCCGCCGTATCATGGGCGGCTTTCGCATTTCTGCTGCGCCCGTCTGCCAAGGCGTCCGCGGCCCTATCCGGACGAGCCCGACCGATGTTGCAGCGCCTCCTGACCAGTATTTTCGGCAGCCGCAATGAACGCTTCCTGCGTTCGTTGCAGAAAACCGTCAACAAGATCAATTCGCTGGAGTCTCGATTCGAGGCGCTCGACGATGCCGCCCTGACCGCGATGACGGCCGAGTTCCGCCAGCGCCACGAGGCCGGCGAGTCGCTCGACGCGCTGTTGCCCGAAGCATTCGCGGTCGTCCGCGAGGCCGCGAGACGCGTCATCGGCTTGCGTCATTACGACGAGCAGATGATCGGCGGCATGGTCCTGCACATGGGCAAGATTGCCGAAATGCGCACCGGCGAAGGCAAGACCCTGGTCGGTACCTTGCCGGTCTATCTCAATGCGCTGACCGGCAAGGGCGTGCACGTCGTCACCGTCAATGATTATCTGGCCAAGCGCGACTCGGGCTGGATGGGGCGCATCTACAACTTCCTCGGCCTCAGCGTGGGCGTCGTGTTTCCAGGCATGGACCACGCCGACAAGCGCGGCGCGTATGCGGCCGACATCACCTACGGCACCAACAACGAATTCGGCTTCGACTACCTGCGCGACAACATGGCGCTGTCGAAGGACCAGCGCTATCAGCGTCCGCTGACCTTCGCGATCGTCGACGAGGTCGACTCGATCCTGATCGATGAAGCACGCACGCCGCTGATCATTTCGGGCCCGACCGACGAATCGCCGCAGCTCTACGTCAAGGTCAACCGGCTGGTGCCAAAGCTCGTTCGTCAGGAAGCGGAAGACGGCGCCGGCGACTTCTGGATCGACGAGAAACAGAAACAGGTGCACCTGTCCGAGGCCGGCATGGAACACGCCGAGGACCTGCTGCGCAAGGATGGCATCATCGGCGAAGGCGAGAGCCTGTATGACTCCAAGCATCTCGGCGTCGTCCATCATCTGAACGCGGCGCTGCGCGCGCACTCGCTCTACCAGCGCGATGTCGACTACATCGTGCGCGACGGCGAAGTCATCATCGTCGACGAGTTCACCGGTCGCACGCTGTCGGGTCGGCGCTGGTCCGACGGTCTGCATCAGGCGGTCGAGGCGAAGGAAGGCGTGCCGATCCAGCGCGAGAACCAGACGCTCGGCTCGATCACGTTCCAGAACTATTTCCGCCTTTACAAGAAGCTCGCCGGCATGACCGGCACCGCCGATACCGAAGCGTTCGAGTTCCAGTCGATCTACGGCCTCGAAGTGGTCGTCATCCCGACTCATCGGCCAATGGTGCGCAAGGACGAGCCCGACGTCGTCTTCCTCAAGGGCAAGAACAAGTACGACGCGATCATCGAGGATATCAAGGATTGCTTCGAGCGCGGGCAGCCAGTGCTGGTCGGCACGACCTCGATCGAAACCTCCGAATACCTTTCCAACCTGCTCAAGAAGGATGGCGTTGCGCACGAGGTGCTCAACGCCAAGCAGCACGAGCGCGAGGCGATCATCGTGTCCCAGGCCGGACGCCCGAAGGCGGTCACGATCGCCACCAACATGGCCGGTCGCGGTACCGATATCGTGCTCGGCGGCAATCTCGAAGCCGAGCTTTCGACGCTGCCGGAAGGCACGTCTGCGCATGAGCGCGAGCGCCTCGAAGCCGAATGGAAGGCACGCCATGCCGAAGTGCTGGCCAGTGGCGGCTTGCGCATCATCGGCACCGAGCGCCACGAATCACGGCGCATCGACAACCAGTTGCGCGGCCGTTCCGGTCGCCAGGGCGATGCCGGCTCCAGCCGTTTCTATCTTTCGCTCGAAGACAACCTGTTGCGCATCTTCATGGGCGAGCGCGTGGCCGGACTCATGCGCATGTTCGGCATGAAGGAAGACGATGCGATCCAGGATCGCATGGTCACCAAGCAGATCCTCAACGCGCAGCGCAAGGTCGAGGCGCAGAACTTCGACTATCGCAAGAACGTGCTCGAGTTCGACGACGTCGCCAACGACCAGCGCAAGGTCATCTACGAGCAGCGCAACGAACTGCTCGAGAGCGAGGGCGTGGGCGAAACGGTGGCCAACATCCGTGCCGACGTGTTTGCCGATCTCGTGCGCCGCCACGTGCCGCCGAACTCGGTCGACGAGCAGTGGAATATCGGCGCGCTTGAAGCCGAGCTCGACTCCGAGTTCAGTCTCAAGCTCGACATCAAGCGTTGGCTCGATGACCAGCAGGAAGCGACCGCCGAGCAGGTGCTCGCCCACGTGCAGGATGCCGGCGACCGGCTGTTCCGCGAAAAGGAAGCGCTGCTCGGCGACGAGACCATGCGTTCCCTCGAGAAGCACGTCATGTTGTCGGTGGTCGACAATGCATGGAAGGAACACCTGACCAGCATGGACTACCTGCGCCAGGGCATCTATCTGCGCGGTTATGCACAGAAACAGCCGAAGCAGGAGTTCAAGCGCGAATCGTTCCTGCTGTTCCAGCAGATGCTCGAGCGTATCAAGCACGAACTCGTGCAGCTGCTCGCCCGCGTGCGCATCCGCAGTGAAGAGGAAGTGGCTGCGCTCGAAGCCGAGCAGCGCGCACACGCCGAGGCGCAGGCACGCACGATGCAGTTCCAGCATGCCGAACCGGCAGGATTCACAGCCGAAGGTGAGCCCGGCGAGCCGCAGCAACGCATCACGCCGGCCGCCACGGCCAGCGCGCCGATGATGCGCGAAGCGCCGAAGGTCGGCCGCAACGATCCGTGTCCTTGTGGATCAGGCAAGAAGTACAAGCAGTGCCACGGTAGCCTGAGCTGATCCGAGTCGTCGGCGACGCGACGTGAGGACGATCCATGTCGTCGCCGGGGTGTTGCGTGATCGTCGTGCGCGCGTGCTGCTCGCGCAGCGGCCACCGGGCAAGCCGCATGCCGGTCTGTGGGAGTTTCCGGGCGGCAAGGTCGAGCCCGGCGAAACGGCGCATCAGGCGCTCGCTCGCGAGCTTGACGAGGAACTCGGTATTGAGGTCGATGCGGCGCGGCCGCTGATCGCGATCCCGAGCGGGCGAATCGTACTCGATGTCTGGGACGTGCCGGCCTGGAGCGGCCGATTGCATGCGCGCGAAGGGCAGGCGCTGGCGTGGGTCGAACTGGCGGCGATCGACGCGGCGAACATGCCGCCTGCCGATCGGCCCGTTCTCGCCGCGTTGCGTTTGCCGAGTGAGTATCTGATCACGCCGACGATCGATGGCGTAGACGCCCAAACCTACCTGGCCGCTCTCGAGCGCGCGCTCGCCGCCGGCGTGCGACTCGTGCAGTTGCGTGCGTGCGACCCTTCGCGCGAGCGCATCGCCGCTCTGGCGCGTGCGGCGCGCGCGATCTGTGTGCGCCACGGCGCACTGCTCGTGCTCAATGGCGACTGGCAACTTGCCGAAGTGCTCGGCCTCGACGGTGCGCATCTTCCTGCCGCCGTCGCCGCGAAACTCGCGCAGCGACCGTTGCCTGCGCACCGATGGCTCGGCGTTTCCTGCCACGATGCGGACGAACTCGCGCATGCCGCCCGTATCGGTGCCGATTTCGCGACGCTCTCGCCAGTGCTGGCGACTGCAAGCCATCCCACTGCTCGGCCACTCGGCTGGACGCAGATGCGCGCGTTGATCGAGAACGCGGCACTGCCGGTCTACGCACTCGGTGGCCTCGAGCCTGCTGATGTCGCGACTGCTCGCATGCACGGTGCGCAGGGCATCGCCGCGATCCGCGGCCTGTGGAAATCGTGATTCAGCGCTTGTTCGCAGCGAGTTGCAGGTAGCTCTCGTGCAACGCGTGTACGGCGCTGTCGAGATGCTCGAGCGTGCCGCTGTTGTCGATGACGTCATCGGCAATCGCGAGTCGCTGTTCACGGGTCGCCTGGGCGGCGAGCATCTCCTGAGCGAGAGCAAGCGTGATCCCGTCGCGCGCCGTCAGGCGCGCGATCTGCACCTCGCGCGCAACATCGACGACCAGCACGCGGTCAGCCCAGCGATAGTGCTCGTATGACTCGACCAGCAACGGCACCGCGACGATCACGTAGGGTCCGGTTGCAGCTTGTGCCTGCTCGCGCAGTCGATCACGGATGCGCGGATGCACGATCGTTTCGAGCTGCAGGCGTGCGTTCGCATCGGCGAAAATGCGTTCGCGCATCGCGCGCCGGTCGAGCGAGCCGTCGGCAAGCAATGCAGAGTCGCCGAAATGCGCGGTTATTTCGGCCAGCGCCGCCGAACCGGGTTCGACTACTTCGCGCGCGGCGACATCGGCATCGACGACGACAATGCCCAGCGCTTCGAATCGTCGCGTGGCTTCGCTCTTGCCCGAAGCGACTCCGCCGGTAAGTGCAATTGAATACATCGGACCAGTTTACTGCGAGCGCGTTGGTGAAAAGCTATTTGCCAAATGGCGAGCGCTGGAAAACCCCCGCGGGCATTGGGCGGCGCTTCAGTCGGCGTGCTGTCCAATGCGCGCCATGCGAACTGCGGACCAGCATTGGATCGGACCGATCCGGTTGATGGCGATGCGCTGAGCGCGAACCACTTCAATTTCCGGATGATCGCCATGCTGATTGCGAACCACTCACGACGTGCCAGCGCCATTACCCTCAATATCCGCCGCGCCGCATTGACTTGCGGATTGTTGCTGGCAACGACGCTGGTTCACGCCAGCGAGACAATGAGTTATGCCGCAGCGCTGGAGCAGGCGATCCAGCGCAGCATGACATCGGCTACGCCTGTGGTCGGATCGACCGTGTGCCGGATGCGCATCAGCCAATTGCCCGGGGGCGAGGTGGTAACCGCCAACGTGCTGTCCGGATGTGGCGATGATCGCAATCTGAGCGAAGCGCTTGAATTGGCGGCACTGCGCGCCACGCCGCTGCCGTATTTCGGACACGAGCCCGCTTTCCGTAGCGAACTGCTGATCGACATCACGCTCGATGGCAATGCTGCAAGCACGCTGCGTCGATGAGGCAATCGTCCTCGACAGCACCATTGCTCACGCGCAAAGTACCCAGCGTGCGGTTCTGTGAGCGCGAGCGCTGCAGCGATCAGCGGTAGCGATTGATCTCGTCACGCAACGTGATCGTGGCCGCGCGCGCGGCGTCGGCGTAGTCGTCACCGCTGCTCGCGTACAGGATCGCGCGTGAAGAACTGACGAGCAATCCACTTCCGTCCGTCGTGCGTCCGTTCTGCACGACGGCTGCCACGTCACCGCCTTGCGCGCCGACCCCGGGGACGAGCAGAGGCATGTCGCCGACCAGCCCGCGCACGACGCCGAGTTCCTCCGGATAGGTTGCGCCGGTCACGAGCAGGCAGTTGCCGTTGGCGTTCCATTCGTTGGCGATCAGCGCGGCCACATGCTGGTACAGCGGACGCTCGCCGACCCGCAGGTCCTGCAGATCGCGCGCGCCCGCATTCGACGTGCGGCACAACAGCACCACGCCCTTGTCGGCACGATCGAGAAACGGTTGTACGGAATCGCGGCCGAGGTAGGGGTTGAGCGTGACTGCATCAGCCTCATAGCGATCGAATGCCTCGGTCACATAGTGCTGCGCGGTCGAGCCGATGTCGCCGCGTTTCGCATCGAGGATGACCGGCACACCAGGCTGGTGCCGATGGATATGCGCGATAAGTCGTTGCAATGCATCCTCGGCACCGAGCGCCGCGAAGTGCGCGATTTGCGGCTTGAAGCTGCAGGCGACATCGGCAGTCGCATCGACGATGTCGCGGCAGAACGCGAACACCGCATCAGCATCATCGGCGAACCGCGCCGGAAAGCGCGACGGCTCCGGATCCAGGCCGACGCAGACCAGCGAGGCGTTGCGTTGCCAGGCGTTGTTGAGCGCTTGCATGAAGCTCATTGGATTTCCTTCGGCAGATCATCGGTCAGAGACCGAACCTCCCTTCCCCTGCGCAGCAGGGGCGGGTGCCCACGCAGAGGCGGGTGAGAGGCGGCGGACGTGTCCCTGTGGTTCGTGCACTGTAGTCGAACGACGGCGTGATGCGCTTCATGCGTCTGCCCGATCGATTTCGCGAGAGTCGAGATTGCACGCCGAAAGCGCCCCCTTCCGCCCTCCGGGCACCTTCCCCCGCTGCGCAGGGGAAGGGCAAGCAAGTGCATCAGAAAACAGGATGGCTGGCGATCCATTTCGCTTCGCCTTCGCAGCGGGGGAAGGTCAGGCATGGGTATCAGCAAACAGCATGGCTGGCGATCCATTTCGCTTCGCCTGCGCAGCGGGGGAAGGTCAGGCACGGGCATCAGCAAACACCATGGCTGCCGATCCATTTCCCTTCCCCTGCGCAGCGGGGGAAGGTGCCCCGGCAGGGGCGGATGGGGGTCAGGCGGAGCGTTCAGCCCATTCTTGCGGGCAGCTCGCAAGCCCGAGTCCTTGTCACGCCAGTTTCTTGTAGCGCAACCGGTGCGGCTTCGACGCTTCCTCGCCGAGGCGACGCTTCTTGTCTTCCTCGTATTCGCGGTAGTTGCCCTGGAAGAACTCGACGTGTGAATCGCCCTCGAAAGCGAGGATGTGCGTGGCGATGCGGTCGAGGAACCAGCGATCATGCGAGATCACGAACGCGTTGCCGGGGAACTCGAGAAGGGCATCCTCGAGCGCGCGCAGCGTTTCGATATCGAGATCGTTCGAGGGTTCATCGAGCAGCAGCACGTTGCCGCCCTGCAGGAGGGTCTTGGCCAGGTGCAGGCGTCCACGTTCACCGCCCGACAGGGAGCCGACCAGCTTCTGCTGGTCCGGTCCCTTGAAGTTGAAGCGGCCGAGGTAGGCGCGCGACTGGATCTCGATGCCGTTGATGTTGAGGATGTCGGCGCCGCCGGAGACTTCCTGGAACACGTTGTGATTGCCTTCGAGCTTCTCGCGGCTCTGGTCGACATAGGCGACCTTGACCGTTGAGCCGCGCGAGATCTCGCCCTTGTCGGGCTGCTCAAGGCCCATGACCATCTTGAACAGGGTCGATTTGCCGGCGCCGTTCGGGCCAATGATGCCGATGATGGCGCCGGGTGGCACGACGAAGCTGAGGTCGTCGATCAGCAGGCGATCGCCGAACGACTTGGTCACGCCCTTGAACTCCATCACCGAACTGCCGAGGCGTTCGCCGGGCGGGATGAAGATCTCGTTGGTCTCGTTGCGCTTCTGGTAGTCGACCGATTGCAGTTCTTCCATGCGCGCGAGACGTGCCTTGCCCTTGCTGCGACCACCCTTGGCGTTGCTGCGCGCCCACTCGAGTTCGCGCTGGATCGCTTTCTGGCGCGCCTTCTCGCCCGATTCTTCCTGCTTGAGGCGCTCGCCCTTCTGGTCGAGCCACGACGAGTAGTTGCCCTTCCACGGAATGCCGCGGCCGCGGTCGAGTTCGAGGATCCACTCGGCCGCGTTGTCGAGGAAGTAGCGGTCATGCGTGACCGCGACCACCGTGCCCGGGAAATCGGACAGGAAGTTCTCGAGCCACTCGACCGATTCGGCGTCAAGATGGTTGGTCGGTTCGTCAAGCAGCAGCATGTCGGGCTTCGACAACAGCAGGCGGCACAGCGCCACACGGCGCTTTTCGCCACCCGACAGCTTGCCGACATTGGCCTCCCACGGCGGCAGGCGCAGCGCGTCGGCGGCGACTTCGAGCTGGCGCTCGAGCGCGTGCGCGTCGGTTGCCGCGAGCAGGCTTTCGAGGCGCTGCTGCTCGGCCGCGAGCTTGTCGAAATCCGCACCTTCCTCGGCGTAGGCTGCGTAGACCTCGTCGAGGCGGGCCTGCGCGTTGATGATGTCGGAGACACCTTCCTCGACCACTTCGCGCACGGTCTTGTCCGGATCGAGCTTCGGCTCCTGTTCGAGGAAGCCGATCTTGGTGCCCGGATGCGGTCGCGCCTCACCCGAATAATCGGTGTCGGTGCCGGCCATGATGCGCAGCACGGTCGACTTGCCGGCGCCGTTGACGCCGAGCAGGCCGATCTTGGCGCCCGGGTAGAACGACAGCGAAATGTCCTTGATGATCTGGCGCTTCGGCGGCACCAGCTTGCTGACGCCGATCATCGTGTAGATGTATTGCATGCCAACTCCGGAAGAGGGGTGCGCACAGGGACGACCGAAAAGGCCGGCGCCGCAGGCGGGGAACAGGAAGGGCTGCAATTATCGCCGATCACGGGTGACCCCGTCATCCCGGCCAGCGTCGACGGCCGCCCGCGGCATCCGTGCCGCAGCCCGCGCCGCCACAACGCGGTACCATGCGCGTCTTCCCATCTGAACGGGGTTTGCCGATGTTTTCCAAGGGTTTGCGCATCGAGGGCTTCGATCCGGAGCTGGCCGGTGCGATCACCGCAGAGGCCGAGCGGCAGGAAGATCACGTCGAACTGATCGCCTCGGAGAACTACGCCAGTCCGCGCGTGCTCGAAGCGCAGGGTTCGGTGTTGACCAACAAGTACGCCGAAGGCTATCCGGGCAAGCGCTATTACGGCGGCTGCGAGTACGTTGATATCGCCGAACGCCTGGCCATCGAGCGCGTCAAGAAACTGTTCGGCGCCGACTATGCCAACGTGCAGCCGCATTCCGGCTCGCAGGCCAATCAGGCGGTCTATCTGGCGCTGCTGCAGCCCGGTGACACGATCCTCGGCATGAGCCTCGCCCACGGTGGTCATCTGACCCACGGCGCCAAGGTCAATTTTTCCGGCAAGCTGTACAACGCGATTCAGTACGGCGTCGATGCCGATGGCCTGCTCGACTACGACGAGATCGAAAAGCTCGCCCTCGAGCACAAGCCGAAGATGCTGGTCGGCGGCTTCAGCGCCTATTCGCAGACGATCGACTGGGCGCGCATGCGTGCGATCGCCGACAAGGTCGAGGCGATCTTCTTCGTCGACATGGCACACGTCGCCGGACTCGTCGCCGCCGGGGTCTATCCGAACCCGCTGCCGCATGCGCACGTCGTCACCTCGACCACGCACAAGACCCTGCGCGGGCCGCGCGGCGGCATCATCGTCGCCAGTGGCGCCGGCGAGGCGATCGAAAAGAAGCTGCAGTCGATCGTGTTCCCGGGCATTCAGGGCGGACCGCTCATGCACGTCATCGCGGCCAAGGCGGTGTCGTTCCTTGAAGCATTGCAGCCCGAGTTCACGGCCTATCAGCAGCAGGTCGTGCGCAACGCGCAGGCGATGGCGAAGACACTGATCGCGCGTGGCTACAAGATCGTCTCCGGCGGCACCGAGAACCATCTGATGCTGATCGACCTGATCGGTCGCGACATCAGCGGCAAGGACGCCGAAGCCGCACTCGGCAAGGCACACATCACGGTCAACAAGAACGCCGTGCCGAACGACCCGCGCTCGCCGTTCATCACCTCGGGTCTGCGCATCGGCACGCCGGCCGTGACCACGCGCGGCTACGGCGAAGCCGAGTGCGTCGAACTGGCGGGCTGGATCGCCGACGTGCTGGACGCCCTGCAGGGTGACAACAAGGCGGTCGCCGATGCCGTCAACGCCACCGTCCGCGCCAAGGTCACGCAACAGTGCGCGGCGTTTCCCGTATATGGCTGACGTGCGCGGAATCGGGCATCGGGAATCGGGGATCGCAACGGCGGTTTACCGCAGGCTTTTCGTTGTCGCGCGGATGGCAGCGGTGGCACGCGAAAACCTGCTCTCCCCATTGCCGATTGCCGACCCCCGAATTCCGACACCCTGATGCACTGCCCGTTCTGCCAGCACGAAAACACCCGCGTGATCGACTCGCGCGTGTCCGAGGATGGCGCGACCATCCGCCGCCGGCGCGAGTGCGAGCAGTGCGAGGAGCGGTTCAATACCTTCGAGACGGCCGAGCTCAAGTTGCCGGCGGTGGTCAAGTCCGACAACCGGCGCGAAGTGTTCGATGAGCGCAAGTTGCGCATGAGCCTCGACCGCGCGCTGCAGAAGCGGCCGGTGGCGAGCGCGCAGGTCGATGCGGCAGTTCGTGCGGTCATCGACGACCTGCGCCGCAGCGGTGAACGCGAAGTGCCATCGCGTCGCGTCGGTGAGCTGGTCATGCGTGAGCTCAAGCAGCTCGACCAGGTTGCCTACGTGCGCTTCGCCTCGGTCTATCGCAGCTTCGAGGACGTGCAGGCGTTCCGCGAAGAGATCGAGCGGCTCGAACGCGACCTGCCGGTCATGCAGGGCATGCAACTGCCGCTGCTCGCCGAGATCGTCACCCGCAAGGGACGCGGCTGAGGCGTCGTGACCGGCGCGCGCAGTGGCACACCGATGATGTTCGACGCTACCGACCATGCGCACATGGCGCAGGCGCTGCGCCTGGCTGCGCTCGGCTTGCATACCACGCAGCCGAATCCGCGCGTCGGTTGCGTGATCGCGCACGGCGAGCAGATCGTCGGCAGCGGCTGGCATCAACGCGCCGGTGAGGCCCATGCGGAAGTCATCGCATTGCGCGAAGCGGGCGACCAGGCACGCGGTGCCAGCGTCTATGTCACGCTCGAACCGTGTGGTCTGCACGGACGCACGCCGCCATGCGCCGATGCACTGATTGACGCCGGAATCGCTCGTCTCGCGATCGCCAGCGACGATGTCTTCCAGCGCGACGGCGGCGCGATTGCGCGGTTGCGCGCGGCCGGCATCGTGGTCGAGAGCGGGCTCATGCGCGACGCCGCGCGCGAACTGAACCGCGGATTCTTTTCGCGCATCGAACGCGCACGGCCGTGGCTGCGCGTGAAGCTCGCGATGAGCCTTGACGGACGCACTGCGCTAGCCAATGGCGAATCGAAATGGATCACCAGTGACGCGGCGCGTGTCGATGTGCAGCGCTGGCGCGCGCGCAGTTCGGCACTGCTGACTGGCGCCGGAACCGTGTGCGACGACGATCCACGCCTGACCGTGCGCGGCCTCGATGCCGAAGCAGCGGAGCTCGTCGCCGTGCCACCGTTGCGCGTCGTGCTCGATCCGACCTTGCGTATGCCACCGGGGTCGAACGTACTCGACGGCAACACGCCGACGCTGGTCGTCCACGGTGTCGATGCAGCGGTCGCCGACCACCGTTTCGAGCGCGTCGAGTGTCTTGCGCTTGAAATGCATGACGGTCGACTCGATCTTCTCGCGCTGATGGCGTTGCTGGCAGCGCGAGGCGTCAACGAAGTGCAGGTTGAAGCGGGTGCCACGCTGGCCGGCTCGTTGTTCAGGGCCGGTCTCGTCGACGAACTGCTGCTCTACGTCGCACCGGTACTGCTCGGCAGCGCGGCGTGCCCATTGCTTGAACTGCCATCGCTCGCCGACATGCAGCAGCGTTGGCGATTGCGCGTCGTCGACCAGCGTCAGGTCGGTGTCGACTGGCGACTGCTGCTGAGACCGGAGGAAGCACCCTGATGTTCACCGGAATCATCCAGGCGATCGGTCGCATTGCCCGCAGCGAAGCGCGCGGCGGCGATTGTCGGCTCGTCATCGAATCGACCTCGCTCGGGTTTGATGACGTGCGTGTCGGTGACAGCATCGCGGTCAGTGGCGTGTGCCTGACGGCACTGGACGTGGGTCCGACCACGTTCGCCGCCGACGTATCGCTCGAAACACTGGCCTTGACCACGCTCGGTCGCCTGCATGCAGGGGACGCGGTGAATCTCGAGAAGGCATTGCGTCTGTCCGACCGGCTTGGCGGCCATCTCGTTGCCGGCCATGTCGACGGGCTGGCCACGGTGGTCGACCTCCACGATGATGCACGTTCGCAGCGGTGGACGTTCGAGGTGCCGCCGATGCTCGCACGCTACATTGCGGTCAAAGGTTCGGTCTGTCTCGATGGCGTCAGCCTCACGGTCAACTCGGTCGAGGCGACGCGCTTCGGCGTCAACCTGATTCCGCATACGCTGGCGATGACGACCCTGTCCGAGCGCCGCATCGGTGAGGTGGTCAATCTCGAAGTCGATCTGATGGCGCGTTATGCCGAGCGCTTGTTTGCCGGTGATCGTCGTTGAGTGTCAGTTTGCTTGTGCGATCGTCCTTGATCGCGAAAGTCGAAAAGCGGCCATTCATGGCCGCACTGTTCAACAGGGCGATTCCATGAGTTTCGACAGTATTCCCGACATCCTTGCCGACATCCGCGCCGGCCGCATGGTCGTGATCCTCGATGACGAGGATCGCGAGAACGAGGGCGACCTGGTCATGGCCGCCGAGAAGGTGCGCGCCGAGGACATCAACTTCATGG
Source organism: Lysobacterales bacterium (assembly GCA_038259445.1). Classification (GTDB taxonomy): domain Bacteria; phylum Pseudomonadota; class Gammaproteobacteria; order Xanthomonadales; family Rhodanobacteraceae; genus Dokdonella. Next base: position 79,570 of record JBBSOU010000001.1, read on the forward strand.
TCCGCGAGGCGCGCGGACTGGTCTGCCTGTCGCTGACCGCGGCGCGCTGCCGACAGCTTGGGCTGAAGCCGATGGTGCTCGACAATACCTCGGCCAACCACACCAACTTCACGGTATCGATCGAGGCCGCCGAGGGCGTCACCACCGGCATCTCCGCCTACGATCGCGCGCACACGATCCGCACCGCGGTCGCTGCGTCGACGCGACCGGAAGACCTCTCGCAACCCGGTCACATCTTTCCGCTGACGGCACAGCCGGGCGGCGTGCTGGTGCGTGCCGGACATACCGAAGCGGCGTGTGATCTGTCTGCGCTGGCCGGCCTCGAACCGGCCGGCGTGCTCGTCGAGGTGCTCGCCGACGACGGCACGATGGCGCGTCGGCCGGCGCTCGAAGTGTTCGCGGCGCGGCACGGCCTGCGCATCGGCAGCATTGCCGACCTCATCCGTCATCGCCTGCAGACCGAGAAAACCATCGAGCGCGTGCGCGATGTCGCCGTCGATACCGAGTTCGGCGCGTTCCGCCTCGTCGTCTGGCGCGACCTCGTGCACAAGGCGCTGCATTTCGCGCTTGTGCGTGGCGTGGTCGACGATGGCGTGCCGGTGCTGACGCGCGTGCATGTGCGCAACACCTTGTCCGATGTGCTGCATCTGCGTCGCGACGATCTTGGTCTGACCGTGACCGCCGCATTGCGCCGCGTCGCCGACGAGGGTCGCGGTGTCGTCGTCGTCCTAAGCGAGTCGGGCGAGAGCGAAGCACTGCTCGACCGCCTTTCGGAAAATCCCGTCATCAAGGGTGCCGACAGCGCACGCGAATGGCGCCAGAACGGCCTCGGTGCGCAGATCCTCGGTGATCTTGGCGTGCGCTCGTTGCGCGTGCTCGGCACGCCGCGCAAACTCGTCGGCCTGGCCGGTTTCGACCTCGAAATCGTCGGCTACGAGGAAGGGGTCGGCGCGCCAACCGGATGACGACTGGCCTGGCGCAAGGTAACCACCAGCAGCGTCAGTGACACGACTGCCCACAGCAGCGCCCATAACGTCGCCGGAATGCCGGTCAGTTCGGCCATCGTGCGTGCGTCGGTATGCACGGACGGATCGCCGGCAAGGTGCAGCAGGTCGATCAGGCTGTTGAAGCCATCGAGCACGAGTTGCATCGCCAGCACCAGCAGCAACATGTCGCGCGCGCCGGTGGGCAGCCGCCACGCGGCGGTCACGAACGCGATGCTCAACGCGAGGCCGCAGAAGATGCCGAACGCATTGCGCACGAACAGCAGGCAGAGCAGTCCCAGCACGATGCCGAGCGCGGCCAGCACGGTCCGTGATGAGGCGCCGTGTGTCGCCAGCAGGATCAGCAGATTGCCGAGCAGCGCGCAGCCGATGTAGCCCGCACTGGTGACGACCCAGCGGATACCGCCCCCCGACCACGCCGTGCCGGACAGGTCGGGCTGCACGAAAAAGTGCACGAAGCTGCCGCCGGTGGCGAGTGCCGCGAGGCCGTGCGCGAGTTCGTGCACGAAGGTCGCGAACAGGCGGAACGGATAGACCACGTACTCGGCGTATGGCACGCGCCACAGCAGCAGGATCGCGGCGGCCAGTGCAAGCAGCGACAGCAGCGTCGACCAGCGCAGGCCATGGGCGAGATCGCCACGCGGTGGCGTGCCGGCCACGGCGCTACTTCGCGGCGACCTCGGCGGCGACTTCGCGCAGCGCGTCGGTGTTGCTGATGCGCGAAATCTGCTGCAGCAGGTGATCGGCGACGCCCTCCTCTATCTGCGCGAGGTCCTCAGCAGCAACCCCGAGCGCGGCGGCGAATCCGGCGATGCAGGAGCGTTCGCCGGGGGAATAGCGGCCATCGGCATGTGCAAGCAACAAGCACGACTGCAGCAAGGTCGCCTTGCGCTCGTCGGTATCGAACGCAGGCGCGACTTCAGCCGCGTCGAACGGCACGCGGATCAGGTCGTCGAATGAAGCCAGCGCGTGCGCTTCCTGCTGACAACTCTCGTAGAACCCGCGCAGCATCACGCGTTCGGCGTCGTGCACGCCATCGGTCAGCGCAACCGCATGCATCGCGCGCACGATGGCCTGCAGATGCTGGAGATCGATCGAAGGGGGCAGGGAGGGGGACATGGGTTGGACTCCTTTTCGTGGTGCGGAAATGGGTATAGGGACTAGGGACTAGAGGCTAGGGGTAGAGACCAGGGGTTTGTAGGTCGTGGAATTTGGTACCGCAGCTCTTGTCTTTTCCTGGTCCCCAGCCCCTAGCCCCTGCTTCTCAACGAATCCTCAACTCCCGCTGCAACTCACGCAATCGCTCATGCAGTTGCTCGGGGGCGACGTCGCGGAAGCGGGCGGGCAGCATGCTCTTGCGCGAGGTTTCGAACACGGCCAGGGTTTCCATGTATTCGAGCATCGCCGAATCGCGCGCGGGGACGTAGTCGGCGACCGCGCGCTCGAAGGCGTCGGCATCGACTGCCGAGGAATCGCTCGAGAACTCGAGCGCGAGCAGGCACACTGCCTCGAGATCGGCGTTCGAATAGCCGATCAGGCGCTCCGATGTACGTGCGCGTTCCTTTTCCCAGTCGATCACCGTGCCGAGCTTGTAGCGCTTGAACAGTGCAGACAGAACGGCTTCGACATCCGCGGCGTTGTCGGCGTAGAAGAACGGAATCTTGCGGTCGATGCGGCCGGCGCGCTTGATGTCGATGTCGAGCTTGTCGGGGCGGTTCGTCATCAGGATGAACAGCACGCGGCCGCGATTGTCCGGGTCGCTCATGAATTCCTTGAGGCGCGCGATCACGCGCGAGGACGTGCCGCCGTCGCCTTCGCTCGAATCACCGCCGAAGCTGCGGTCGCCCTCGTCGATGATCAGGATGATCGGTCCGAGCGCGCGTACCATGCCGAGAACTTTCTCGAGGTTCGCTTCGGTCGAGCCGACCCACTTGGAGCGGAAGTTCTTGAGCGTGACCGCGGACAGTCCCGAGTCCTTGACGAAGCACTTGGCGACGAACGTCTTGCCGGTACCCATCGCGCCGACGAACAGCAGGCCCATCGGTACGCGATTGGTATCGCCAGCGCGGATCGCACGCGCGATCTGCATCAGTTCATCCTTGATCGGTGCGTTGCCGCCAACCGCCTCCAGCCCGAGGCGCGCATCGACGAACTCGATCAGGCCCGCGCATTCCTTCTCGATGATCTCGCGCTTGCGCTTGTGCACGAGTTCGATGACCTCGGCATACGGGTCGCCGGCATCGGTTTCGGGCAGCGGATGTGCGGGATTGATCAGATGGCGGATCTCGTCGGTATCCATGCCGCGCGTGATCGAGGCGAGCTTGTTGGCACGTTCTGCCGCATCCGCCGTGTCGCCGAGCAGGCTGCGGATCAGGGCCAGACGTTCGATGTCGCCGAGACCGGCAGCACTGCGCGGCGTCAGCATCTGCGCAAGCTGCACGGCGCGCAGGCCGGCGCTGTGCTCGGCGAGCCGGTCGACGTGCACGGCGTCGATCGACGCATCGACATGGCGGATCACGGCGGCACGATCGGCAACGTCCGGCAGCGGCACCTCGACCGCGGCAACGCGCGGATTGGAAACCAGACGCGGATGCAGTTCGGGCAGCGACTCGGCAAGCAGGAATACCACGTTGTCCTTGTTTGCCAGTTCGGTGCTGAGCGACCAGCGGTGCAGGCGGATCGCGGCGATGCGATCAGGCAGCGAGAGAAAACTCTCGTCGCCGGGCGGCGCCACACTGCCTGCATAGGTGATGATCAGTGCCGCACTGTTGCGCAGCAGGATCTCCTGCTCGATCGCCGCGAGCGCCTCCTCGGGTGGCTTGTTGGCGCCGAGCGGTTCGCTGCCCGACGTACTCGTGCGTTTCGCGTAGCGCACACCGCTCGACGGATCGTAGACGAGGATCGTGTCCTTGTTGTCCTTGAGCAGCACCTCGACGAGGAAATCGACCAGTGTGTACATGCGTCCGTCGTGCAGGATCTCGTCGAACACATTGTTGTGCAGCACGAACAGGGTGGACTCGCCGCCGATGTACTTGCGCCGGACCGCATCCGCCCAGCGCGGCAAGGGCGCAGTGGATGGCGCTGGGGTGCTCATCGTGCTCACATCTGTCGATTCGGAGTTTGCGCCTGTACCGCACGCTGGCGCTTGAGTTCATCGAGCTGAGCGCGCGCGGTGACATTGCCGCTTTGCTGGCGCAGCTTCTGCAGGCGCACGTCGAGATCCGAATCACGCAGTTCCTTGCCGAGGTTCGCTTCGGCAATACGGTTCTTGATGTGGTCGCGCACCTTGTCGAGCGCCTGCACGTCGGCCTCGACGCTCAAGCCGTCGAGTTGCGCCTCGATCTGCAGGCGTGCCTGCGCGCTCTGCATCTTGGCCAGCATGCGGTCGCGTTCGGACTTGAGCTTGCCGATTTCGGTCTTGACCGACAGCAGCGCACTCTTGGCATCGTCGGCGTCGACCTTGGCCTGCTCGGCCTCGACGCCGATCGCGGCCAGCTCGGCCTCGACCGCCGCCTTCTTCTGCAGCAGCACCATCGCCAGATCGTCCTGGTTGGTGGCCAGTGCGGTCTCGAGGTCGGTATTGACCTGCTCGAGTGCGCGCGTCTCGCTGGCGACGCGCGAGTCGATGTCTTCACGGCGGCGGATGATCGCCGCCGTCGCGCTTTTCAGCCGCGTGTACTTGGTGACCATGCTGTTGATCGCGTTCTCGTAGGCGATCTCGGGATGATTCTTCTCGACATCCGCGATCCACAGCGAGACGAAACCTTTCCACAGGTTGCCGAGGCGGGCGAAAAAATTGATGCTGGCCATGCGTGTCTCCAGTGACGGGTTCGGATCGGTTTCAGTCTTCGCCAGCATTCACCTGGGTGAAGAACTTTCTATGGTCTCGTGCGAACGCTTCAAAGCCCTGATGCAACTGCCTGCGCAGTGCGGTGTGCTGGGTCGGCGCGACGAAACGGAACGCCAGTCGTGCGCCCTGCGTGGCCCATTCGAAGTGATCGGCTTCAGCGCCACCGCCATGACCGGAATGGATCGCGATCCAGTGGTAGGCGACGTGCTCCTGCCCGGCAATGTCGATGCGTGTCGTCAGCAGATGCTCGACCAGCGCCGATGCCTCGGCACGCAAGGTCGTGTCGATGATCGAGAACTCGGCGTCGGCGAGCAGTTCGGACGCGAGGTGGTAACCGATCGCCGAGAAGATCGGCGCGTATTCGTCGGCACTGCCCGAGCCGTAACCGCTGGCCACGCGCGTGTTGAGCTCGGTCAGCCAGGCCGGGTCGTCGAGCAACGCGTTGAGCGACCGCGCGTCGCTCATGTCGGGCGAGCCGTTCGCGATCTCGTAGTCGATCAGGCCGCGCAATGTCGATTGCGCAAGGCAGCGATGGGTGTCGCGGTGCACCGAGTCGTGGTCGTCGAATTCGTCGCGCGCGGCGTCGAAGAAGAAACTGGCGACGTACACGCTGCGGTCGGCCAGTGCGCGGATCTCCTGGTCCGCATCGAGAAACAGGCCGCGCGCGCGTCCGACCTTGCCGGCCAGCGAGGCGACGCCCGAGCCGAAGAATCCATTCCAGCTCGCGTAGCGCGCGAGGAAGCGCACGCGCCGGCGCGGATCGCCAAGCGCATGGCGCACGGTGTTCTCGACCAGCGCACGATGCGCGGCGAAGTCGCACAAGCCCTCAAGTTCCTCGCGTGTCACGCTCGTCATTGCCACTCCTTCAGTTGTGCTGTACGGCCAGCTTGCGCGTTGCCGCCTTCGGTACGAATTCGCGCACCTCGGCTCCGTAGCTGGATTCGAGTTCTTCCTCGAGCCGCAGGCGTTCGATAGCTTCCTGCAGCCGCGTACCGCCATCGCCCGATGCGGGCGTGGTCACCACCGCGTGGTAGATCTCTTCGACCGCGTCGGGTAGCGACAGCAGGGCCGCTTCGACCGCGGCGAGCCGGCTGGCGATGCGCCGATGGCGCAGCAGCAGTTCCTCGAGGTCGGCGCGTGCCTTGCGCAGGCTGGCACTGTCGGCGGCGCCATCGTCGATGCGCTTGCCGAGGTCGGCAATGCGCTTTTCGATGTTGCGCTCGTCGAGTGATTCGCGGCGCTCGCGCATCGACAGTTCGGCCAGCCACAGGCCGAGGTAGTCGAGACTCGAATCCTCGATGCGCTCGATCTCGCGCTCGCCGAGCGAGCTGCGCTTGTGCTTTCCGATCTCGCGCAGCGAGGCGACCCGCTCGCGCACGCGGCGCCAGGTCTGCCAGCCCCGATGGTCGGCGGCGACGCGTTTGGAAATCTCGTCGAACAGGTGTTCGCTGGCACGTTCGCGGCGCTGGCTGCGGAACTTCCTGTCGACGCGCTCGCGGAACGTCGCCGAGGACGGAATGAACATCGACGCGATTGCATCGCCGGCGACGAATCCGAGCAACGGCAGGGCAAAGCCGGCGAGTCCGAGCGGAATGGCGAGGAACGTACCGGCGGCGAGCGTGGCGAGGCCGAGATTGACGTTGATCGGACTCGTCAGCATCTCCCATACATAGGAAGGCTTGTCGTCGTCGCTGGTGCTCCAGACCGGATGCGTGCTCACCGTCTCGGCTTTCCGTCAGATCGTCACGGTGACGCTGCCGGGAATCGAACTCTTGGCATGCAGCTGGTCGAGGATGCGTTCTTCCATGCGCACGGCCTCGGTCGAGCGTTGCCACACCGACGAACGCGGCCGCGGCTCGAGGATGGCGAAATCGTCGGCGATGATTGCCGGCTGCATCGACATGACCATGACGCGATCACCGAGCGCGAGCGCTTCGGTGACGTCGTGGGTGACGAACACGATCAGGCACGGATTGCTGTTGTACAGCTCGATCAGCAGGTTCTGCATGTCTCCGCGGGTCTGCGCATCGAGCGCGCCGAACGGTTCGTCCATGAGCAGGATGCGTGGCCGCAACACGAGCGCACGGGCCAGCGCGACACGCTGGTTCTGGCCGCCCGACAGCTGCGACGGGCGATGGTCGCGGTGACCGGCCAGGCCGACCGCGCTGATCATCTGCTCGACACGCGCTTTCCACTCCGCTTCCGGCACGCGCGAACGCCAGTGCTTGAGACGGAACGGAAACGCGACATTGTCCCAGACGCTCAGGTCCGGGCGATTGGCGTAGCGCTGAAACACCATGACCACGTCGTCGTGCGCCTCGACGCACGGTACGCCGTCGATCAGCACCTCGCCCTTGGTCGGCGTCTTCACGCCGATCGGGCGCACGCCACCCATCATGTGCAGCAGGGTCGACTTGCCGCAGCCCGACGGCCCGAGCAGCATGTTGATGCCGGGTCGGTCGAACGCCAGGCTGACACCGTTGATCACGCGCAGCATGCTGCCGTCGAGCTTCGGATATTCCTGGATGATGTCGCGCAGTTCGAGGCTGACGGTGGCCGCGTTCATACGCTGGTCTCCCACGGATACAGCTTCGCCTTGAGCCAGCGCATGAGCTGGTAGCTCAGCAAGGCGAACGCAATGATCACGAAGATGCCGGCAAAGACCTGGTCCATCGCCGAGAAGCGTCGTGCATTCTGGATCAGCTGGCCGAGTCCTTCGCGTGCGTTCACGTATTCGGCGACGGTAATGTAGGTCCACATCACCGACACCGCCACGATCACCGCGTCGGCGATGCGCGGCATCGCCAGCGGCAACACGGCGTGGCGCACGGCTTCCCATTGCGTGGCGCCGAGATCGCGCGCGCCGACCCAGTACGACTGCGGCACCGCGCGCACCGCGTCGCGCACCATCGGAATCAGGAACACGACCGCACCGACGTAGAGGAACAGGATCTTCATCCATTCGCCGATGCCGAACCACATGACCATGATCGGCAGCAGCGCGACCACCGGCGCCGAGCGAAACGGATCGATCAGCGGCGACAATGCCGCATTGATGCGCGGCGACGCGCCCATCAGCACGCCGATCGGAATGCCGATCACGATCACCAGCACACCGGCCGCGGCCACCCGACCGAGCGACCAGATCGTCGCGTTCCACAGCAGGCTGCGCTGGTTTTCCGAATCCCACGCCAGGTAACCGAATGCCTTGGCTACCTGCCACGGTGCCGGCAGCTTGTTCGGGCCGATCCAGCCGAACGCGGTGATGATCGACCACAGCACGAGCACGAGCAGTACCGCGCTGATGCCGAGCGTGCGTGTGGTCGACGCCGACAGCGGCGCGTAAGGGTTCCAGGTCGCCATGCCGTGATCCGTCAGCGCGCCAGTACCGCGGCGCGCGTAGAACGGTTCAATGCACGACACTCTTCGAGCGTCATGCCCTCAGCCTGTGCATTTCTCTCCACGCAGATCGGATTGTCCGGGCCGTTGCCGACGATGCGGAAACGCTGGCGCTCGAACTCCCATTGCGAAACGAGGTAGTCGACAACGGCTTGCGCGCGTGCGCGCGACAGGCGCATGTTTACGTCGCGCGAACCGGTCGAGTCGGTATTGCCGGAGATCTCGAAGTAGGCCGAGCCGTTGTTCTCGACGAATGGCACCATCTCTTCATCGAGCGTCTTCTGCGCGCGCTTGTTGAGTTCCGCCGACGCGGTGGTGAACGACACGGTCACCGGCTTGGTCACGCTCGCCGCCTTCTGCGAGGCCTGCTCGCGACCGCCTTCGGTGAATGTGAACTCCGGTTTCGTCGCTGCCTGCTGCGCGGCCTGGCTCTGGTCAAGCAGCTTGCGCACGAAACGCAGGTCGACCGAATCCTGCGGCGCGATGACCGGACTGTTCGGATTGGCCAGCGCGCCTGCGCGCCGGTAGATGCCGTCGAAACGACGATAGACGCGCTCGTAATGGTTGGTGCCGCCGACCATGCCGAGAATACGCGCGTTGTCCTCGAGGTTGGTCCAGACGAGGTTCTCGAACAGCTGCTTGACGAACGGACGGCCCTGGTCCTTGGCCAGCAACTGAAAGAACTCCTGCGTGCGTACGAGCGCATCGACCGCTTCATCCGGCGCCTTGCGCGCAGCGTCGACGCCCTCGAGCCAGCCGGCGACGAAGGCCTGGAACGCCGGCTCGCTGGCCGGCTCGGCCAGGGCGCGACTGTCGCAGACGATCACGTCGTAGATCAGGTTGGTGGCGGTCTTGGTCGAATAGATCACGCGCGAACCGGGCGTCGCCTTCAGCGCCAGCGAGAGGTCCGGATCCCACAGCGCGGCGGCATCGACGCTGCCTGCCTCGAACGCCGCGCGCACGCCGGCAGTTCCTTCCTCGGCATTGATGTAGACGTAGCGCACCGAACTCTTGGCGCGCGCGGTCATGCTCGAGCTGTCGATCGCATCGATCGTCATGCCGTCGGACGGCGTGAACTGCAGCAGGGCGACGCTGCGTCCGGCCAGGTCCTCGACGCGCTGGACAGCCGGATTGCGCGAAATGATCGCGTCGCCGCCCTGGGTGTTGTCGACGACGATGATGGCGCGGCCGTCGTGGCCCGCGTTGCGCAGGTTCGGCTGTTCCTGCGCCCAGAAGTCCGATGTGCGCCATGCGCACTGCGCGGTGTTCGATTCAAAGATCGTGGTCAGCGTCGGAATGTCGTCCTGGATGATGAACTCGACGTTGACCCCCTGTCGCTCGAAGATCGACCCCGCTTGCGTGGTCAGCGACTTGCCGTTGGCAAGCAGAGCGGGCGCGTAGCCGTGGAAGCTGACGATGCTGACCTTGAGCGGATTGCCGGCCGAGCCGAGCACGCCACCACGGCGAGAACTGGCCGGTGTTTGTGCAGGTGTCGCCGGGCGGTTCGTCGTCCCCGGTGTTTGCGCTGCGCCGGGGGTCGCCGACGGAGACGTCGAAACGGACGTGTCGGCCTTGTTGATCTGGCCCTGCACGAGTTCGCGCAGGCCCAGATGCCACGCTGCCGCAGCGGTGCCGCCGAGCACGGCGAGCGTGAGCAGGCCTTTCGCGAGAGGGGTCAGCTTTGCCATGTCGGCTCCTTGGAAGAGGGCGGATCGGAAACTGCGTATCGGAAACAGGTCAGCGCGTCGATTCGGCGCCCGATTGCGCGCCGAATATGGCGCCGATGCGGGCAAGTCGTGTGGTTTCAAGATCGATGCGCGTGATTTCGCGCTGACAGGCATCCTTGGTCGCGCGCGCCTGCGCATCGAACTGGGTCTTTTCCTCAGTCGCACGCGTGACCTCGCGAGCGAGCAGCGCTTCGAGATCGGTGATCTGCTGGCGAATGCGCGTGACCGCATCCTGCTGGCGCACATCGCGTGCCTCGATCGCTTCGCGAGCGCTCTGCAACGCCGCGCGTGCATGCTGTTCGAGGTCGCGCTTGGCCGCAGCGAGCGCCTTCGCCTTGCGCTCGGCGTCGAGCATCACGTCGTCGATCGACCAGGTGTCGTCGGCCGCATCGAGCGCCTGCACCGCGGCCTTGCGCGAAACCGGATCAAGCGCGGCGAGGCCATCGAGCACGCGCAGCAACTTGTCGGCAGTGAACGGCACAGGCGGCACCGACTGGTCGGCATACAACTGGTCGAACGGACGCTGCTCGACGAGCTCGCCGATCGGCGCTGACGGCTCGGGCTCCACCGCGGCAACCGGTTCAGCGGGTGCTGTTTCGACCACGGCGGCGTCGGTCTCCGGCGCCTGCGCGCGATCGGTTTCGACCAGACCCACCCTTTCCAGCGCGCGCAGCAGCTTGCTCATAGCCTTCCCCGGAACGAAATCGCCACGCTGCGCAGTGTAGGTTATTCGACGCCGCGATTGGCATCGTCACCCGGCCGCGTGGCACACAGCAGTGCCATTCGTTGCGGTACCACGGAAAAACGCGCTCAGGCGGGCCGCGCGAGGTCGTCGAGCATGGCCTTGAGGAAACGCGCGGCCTCGCCGCCGGTTGCGGCGCGGTGGTCGAAGGTCAGTGACAGCGGAATCACCTTGTGCGCGGCAAAGCCGCCCATGACCGGCGTCATCTGGTGGCGGCCCTTGCCGGCGGCGACGATCGCCACCGTCGGCGGCACCACGACCGGCGTCGCATAGCGGCCCGCAAACACGCCAAAGTTCGACAGCGAGATCGTGTAGCCCTTCAGTTCCTCGGCGGGAATGCTGCGGTTGACCACCTGTTCGCGCAGACGGTTGATGGCCAGTCGCAACCCATTGGCATCGAGCACATCGGCATTGCGCAGCGCCGGTACGAACAGGCCATCGTCAGTATCCACCGCGATGCCGATGTCGACATGCGCATGCAGCGTGCGCGTGAGGTTGTCACCATCGAACCACGCGTTGAGCGCAGGCACCGCCTTGCACGCGCTGACCAGCGCGCGGATCAGGCGCGTGGTGATGTCGTTGCCGGGCGACCAGGCGTGGATATCGGCATCGTCACAGAGCGTGGTCGGCACCACCTTCGCGTGCGCATCGGCCATCACGCGCGCCATGTTGCGGCGCACGCCCTTGAGCGGTTCCGGCTGTCCCATGGCGGCCGATGGCGGCGAGGTGCGCATCGGCTGTCCGGCCGCAGAAAGGCGCGTGCGTTCGGCGTCGCTGCGCGGTGCTGGTGTCGACGCGTTCGTATCGCCACGAACTGCGGAGCTCTCCGTCTTCTCGCCGCGCGCAGGCGCTGCGGCGCCACGAACGGCGGTTCCGGCAGCTGCGGCTTTTTTCACGTCCTGCAAGGTGACCACGCCGCCGGCACCGCTGGCATCGACGCGTGCGAGATCGATGCCGAGCTTTTTCGCCAGCGCACGCACGGCCGGCACGGCCTTGGCGCCGCCGATCTGTGATGCCAGTTCCGCATGCACGCGGTCGCCCGCTTCCATCGCGCCGACCACGGTTCCCGAATCGGCACGCGGCGCCGATTCGCCTTCGATGATCTCGCCACCGTTGTCGGAGGCGACGACGAGATCGGGATTGTCGTTCGGATCCGCCGTCGGCTTGCCGCTACTTGCCTTTGGCGGCCCGTGATGATGGCCGGTCTCTTCGGCATCGGCGCGTTGCGGCAGCGTGTCGTCGAGCACGATGTCGACCAGTCCCGCGCCGGTGACGACGATGTCGCCGGCACCGCCGTGCAGCTTGCTCACCGTGCCCGAATACGGCGACGGCACTTCAACGACGGCCTTGGCCGTTTCCATTGACACCAGTGGCTCGTCGAGACGAATGACATCACCTTGCTTGACGAACCACTCGACGATCGTCGCATCGGGCAGGCCCTCGCCGAGGTCGGGCAGATGGAACGTACGTGTTGCACTCATGATCAGGTTCCTGGGCTCAGCTCACAGCGAGCGTGCGGCGCACGGCGGCGACGATGCGGTCGACACTCGGCAGGTATTTCATCTCGAGTCTGAACAGTGGAATGTGCGTGTCATAGCCGCTGACACGTTCGACCGGCGCGACCAGGTCATACAGCGCGTGCTCGGCAAGCCGCGCGGCGATCTCGGCACCGAATCCTGCCGTGCGCGGCGCCTCGTGGACGATCACGCAGCGGCCGGTCTTCTTCACCGACTCGTGGATCGTGTCGAAATCGAGTGGCTTCAGCGTGGCCACGTCGATGACCTCGGCGCTGATGCCTTGCGCAGCGAGTGCGTCGGCAGCCTCGAGCGTTTCCTTGACCTGCGCGCCCCACGTGACCAGGGTGACGTCACTGCCATCGCGCAGCACGAAACAGACATCGAGCGGCAAGGCCTCGCCATCGTCGGGCACGTCTTCCTTGTACTGGCGGTAGATGCGCTTCGGTTCGAAGAAGATGACCGGATCGGGATCGCGGATCGCCGCCAGCAGCAGCCCATAGGCGCGCGCCGGTGACGAGGGCAGCACGACTCGCAAGCCCGGCACGTTGGTGAAGATCGCTTCGTTCGCTTCGGAATGGTGCTCGGGCGCGCGGATGCCGCCGCCCCAGGGTGCGCGCCAAACCGCCGGCACCGTGATGCGACCGCGGGTGCGATTGCGCATGCGCGCGGCATGGCAAATGATCTGCTCGAGCATGCCGTAGATGAAGCCTTCGAACTGCGCTTCGGCGACCGGCTTCATGCCCTGTGCGGCGAGCCCGACAGTCAGGCCGGCAATCGTCGTTTCATCGAGCGGGGTGTCGATCACGCGGTCGGCGCCGAATTTGTCGAGCAATCCGATCGTCGCGCGAAACACGCCACCGTTGATGCCGACATCCTCGCCGAGCACGACCACGCTCGGATCGTGTGCC
>JBBSOU010000002.1:0-65222 GCA_038259445.1 Lysobacterales bacterium
GCCGTTGCGGCAACGCCCTCTGCGCGCGACGCACGCACGATCTCCACCACCTTCACATCACTGAACTTTGACTTCTTCATCGTTCCTCCGCTGCGGTTATCCTAAACCTCGCAGCGGTCCGAAATCAGGGGCACACTCCAGGAGCGGCAGTTACGCGACGGCCAGACCGCCATCGAGGTGGTCATCGGGACCAAGGGTGGGCGGCCTCGGCTGACGCACCTGATGGATGCGGAGCAGGCGCTCAACGCGGTGCGCGAGGCGTTGGCGGTGCTGCGGACCGAAGGACGTTTGGCGCAGGGAACCACGCTGAAGCAGGCGGCCACCTGGTATCGCAATGCCATGCATCGGCTCGGCGTACAGGGGCATGCGTTGCGCTATGCCTAGATACCCGAGCTCATAGATGTCTACATCGCCGGCGGCATCGCGATGCTCAAAGCACCGGCACGCACCAACACGGACATGGAGCAAGGCGATGGATGCGGGCGCTGGGTCGGGATAGTCAATCTGCGATGCCCCGAGGCCGGCCACCGATCATCTGCACGGAGGTCGGCCCAGGGATAGCGAATAGTGGGTGTGCCGGATCATGCTTCCTGGGCAATGATTGCGGACGCCTCACATTTTCTTCCCCGCGTCGCTGACTTCAATTCCCACAAGACATAGCCACCCGTCCATTTACTCGGTCGAACGCAGCGCCGTCGACTACCCCAAGCGCCCGAGACGCCGATTCAACAGAATCTTTCGCAACAAGAATGCCGTTATAGCTACTTTGACCTATAAAAACGGCGACCAATGTTCTCTCTTTCGAATAGAGCAGTCTGACTTCATTGTCAGGCATCCTGCCGCCAAGTATTGCTATGGGAAACTCGATTGCCAACTTATTCATCGGGGCCGCAAACGAGCCTGGTCCTGCAAGCCGCCCAGCTACAAGCTCAGACTCGTCAAAGACTCTGGAAAATATACTTTCGTCGGCCCACTCGGCCAAGCCTTTACTTAAAGTACTTGACGCGAGGATCGGCGTAAACTGAACTTCGCAGACAGAGCTTCGGCATCCACACAGAAAAGCAACGGAAAGAAAGAACGTAGCGTGAGAAATCCATCTGCGTACAGCGCACCTATTCACCCCCCGAACTCCATGATTCGTATCCGTATGTCGCGAACCGGGCTGCTTGAAGGCGCTGATTTCCGAACAGGAGCCTTGGGTGCGAAACCGAGGGTCGACCATGCGTTCTTGGCCGAGCACCGCGCATCTCATCGGATTGGTCGTTCGTGGAGGCGGAGCTCAACGCCGACGTCGTGCGCGCGGGGCTTGTCGAATCACGCGATGGCGCTGGGTACCGGCAAGCCGGAACCCAGCGATGCGCTTTACTGCGAGCTTGCCGATACCGCCGGCTCGGCCGGTTGGGGTTCGGGCAATTCCTCGGGTGCGGCTTCAACCGGCATTGCTGCCGGCGGAGCCACCACGGGTGGTGCCGCGAAGGCTGTGTAGTCGGCGAGCATCGGCGCACCATAGAGCGGTTTGGCGGCGCCCTGATGACACGTTGCGCAACCGACCTTCGGGCCGTCTCCGGCGACTCCCAGTCGCTTGGGTGGCAGCAATGACGCGAGCGGATTCAGGTAGGCGACGTTGAGGTCGCGAACGAGACGGATGCCATACCAGGCGGTGACGCGAACCGGATTGCTCTGGTTCCAGTCGATGAACGAGCGACTGTTGTGGCAGTGCGTGCAGTTGACTCCGAGCGACTGCGACATGTGCATCATGAGGCCGTAGGTCCATTCGGTCTGCTTGATCGAGGTCGGGTCATTGGTCGCCAGTGCGGTCCTCGAGACGACACGTATCTCGGTTGCGTCCTGCAGGAATGTCGTGAACGGGTCGAACGGCAGCGAGGTCATGCCGACTTCGGCAGTGGCGATGTTCTGCCCTGCCCGATTGCCGGCAAACTTCGACTTGACGCCGTCGTTCTCGAGATGCGCGAACCAGATGCCCTGGGGTACCGGATTGCCTCGATGGCACGTGTAGCACGTGACACCGGTCTCGGCGACATGCGGCTTCCATGACGAATTGATGTGCTGGGTCATTTCGATCATGCGCCGCGACACGACCTTCGTATACTTCTCTTCTGACGCGAGATTGGCCGGATTGTGACAGTACGCACAGCCCTCTTCCGGCGAAACCCAGGCAGTCATGGCGTTCATGAGGCGCGTGAATTCGGCCAGGTCGAGATGCCCGAGCGCCGGAACGTTCTGATAGATCGACGAGGCAAGCACGCCGCTGGCAGCAGATGCCGGCAACGCTTCGGGCATTGCGTTGGCGGCCCGCTTGTCGGCGAGCAGACGCGGGTTCTGCACATCGACCATCGCGGTGCCGCGATAGCCTTCCTGCGTCGAGACCGGAATCGGACGTTCGCAACCGGCCAGCAGCAGCAGTGCGCCGGCGAGGACGGTGGCCCGGCCGAGAACCGAGTTCAGTGCGTTCATTGGCCTGCTCCCGGCGCGAGTGCGGGATCAACAACCGGCGGGAACACGTTTGGATAGGTCGCCACGAGGCCATGCTCGATGCCCCACAGGTACCAGTTGTCGACTACCGTACCGGTGAGAAGGATACCGATGCCGCCAGTGAGCGGGGTGAGAACCGCGAACCACCATGCCCAGCGATGGATGGATTCCATCGTCGCGTTGAAGCCCATCGTCCAGCGCCAGAACAGGGCGGCGCGTTCCGACGCGGTACCGCGGTCGGCAATCTGCTCGAGCTCGCGCTCGCCGCCGTAGCGGCTCACGGCGAGGATCGTCGCACCGTGCATTGCGAACAACAGGGTCGATCCGTACAGGAACGCGATCGAGAGCATGTGGAACGGGTTGTAGAACAGGTTGCCGTAGCGGATCGAGAACGCGGCAGTCCAGTCCAGGTGCGGGAAGATGCCGAACGGCACCGCTTCACCCCAGCTGCCCATCATGACCGGGCGCAGGAAGCCGAGCACGACCATCAGCCAGATCGCCGAAGCGAAGGCCCAGGCCACATGCGTGCCCATGCCATGTGCCTTGGCGCGCTTGTACATGCGCACGCACCAGAGGACCACCGATATGGTCATGAAGAAACCGGCGAGAATCCACCAGCCACCCTGGTTCAGCGGTGGAATCCTCAGACCATTCGCAGGTGCCGGCGGCTCGAGTGCGAGCCATGGCAGTTGTCGAATGAACTGGATCGGATCCCAGTTGACCGAGGCGAGCATGTTGAGTCCGACGATCTCGAAGGCGAGAAAGCCGAACAGCAGCGAGGTCACTCCGGTCCAGCCAAGATACACGGGCCCGATCTGCGCATCGCCGAACTTGCCGAGCAAGTACGAGAAGAACGGTTTGATCTCGCGTCCGCCGCCGCCCGTTGCCGGGTCCAGTGGCACGCCCGGGTAAGCCGGTGCAGTGACCTGCAGTCGCGTGAAGATATTCTGATACTCAGCCATCACATGCCCCCCGGCGACTGCCAGATCGGTAGGTTGAGCCACCACGACCACCACTCAGGCCATCCGCGCGTCCAGAACGGACCGCTGATGATGATGCAGATCGCACTCCAGAAGCCGGCGCTCAGGGCCAGGAACAGGCCGAGACGATGGATGCCGAGGGTGCCGATCGAGTAGCCGATCGTGTCGCGGAAAAACGTGTTCTCGTGCTCGGCGGTCTTCATCACTTCGCCTTTGCGCGGATTGGCCGCGGAAAGGATCAGCGAACCGTGCAGAGACAGCGCAAACACGGTGGCGAAGAAGAAACTCACCGCGAGCATGTGCGCCGGGTTGTAGTGGAAATGCAGGTACTGGTAACCGGTGTTGGACACCCAGTCGAGATGACTGGTGATGCCGTACGGGAAACCGTGGCCCCATGCGCCCATCAGCATCGGCCGGATAACGACCAGCGCGATGTAGGCGAAGATCGCGACGCCGAACGCAAACGGGACGTGCAGTCCGATGCCGAGCTTTCGACAGATCTCGACTTCACGCAGCGCCCAGGAAATGAACGAGCCGATCGCACATATCGTGATGATCTGCCATAAGCCGCCTTCCTTGAGCGGCGCCAGACCGAGACCATACGACAGGTCCGGTGGCGCGATGTTGATTTGCCAGAGATTCCAGGTCGGCCCCAGTGCCGCACCGTAGACGATCAAGGCCGTCCCCAGCGTAGCGAAGAAAATGGTGGTCACACCGAAGAACCCGACATAGAACGGGCCAACCCAGAAATCGAACAGGTCGCCGCCGAGCAATGTGCCGCCGCGGACCCGGTACTTCCTTTCAAAGCTGAGCATACTCATACGCCACTCCCACGCGTTTTACCTGTACTTCCCACGCCGTGGGGAAGTCCGTACTGCTCATTGGGTCCGCAATTTGGAGGGTCCGAGGTTTCCCGGACCCTCCCGCTTACGCCAACCAACTTTCTTCGGAAAATCGCCTAGCCGACCGGCCGTGGCGAATTGTCCGAAACTGCCGCTGGCGTCCTGCCGTTTGCACCTTCGAGCCAGTTGAACCGATCCGTGCTGAGCAGGATGAAATGAATCAGCAGGGCCAGTACGAACAGGAACGTGAACAGTGCAACGAGGGACTTCCGTGGATCGAACAACAACCATACTCTCCACATGTTCTTTGCCTCCAAAATGTTACGAATTCAACAGTGACATGGTGCGCGATCACAGTGCAGGACATGCGTCCATTACTGCAGCCACGGCCTCCACTGCCACACCAGGAAATGCGCAACGATGGCGATGGCGGTGAAGATGATGAAGCTGGTGATGAAGATCTTGTGGAACTCCTTCGCCTCCTGCTCCGTCAAACCCGTCAGCGACCGTCTTTCGTCAATCATGGTCTACTCCATTGGCCTCTCGGCCGGCACCACGCAACCCCGCGTAGCCGGGAACGCTTCGGCGATGGACCGACGAAGCAGATTCGGGACCCGCGTGTCGCCGGGCAATGACTGAAGCGAAACAGGAAATCATGCGGGCTCTCCGTCGGTGAGCGCGCTGCGTGAACGGGTCACGCGCGCGACTGTCACTTCGACTTCGCCAGCCTTGCGTGCCTCGCGCTCGGCGCGATCGCGCAGACGCTTGGCGGCGGAAATGCGGATCAGCACGGGCTGCTGCTCGAGCAACTCGTCGAGCAACGCCTTGGCATCGTCGAGCCACGGGATCTGCGTGCTGAGTTTGGTCGGAGTCGGATCGACCTTGTCGAGGTCGCTGCCGAGCGGAAGAATGTGGAACAAGGCGTCGAACAACGCGTTGCAGAACTCCTGCACGATGTAGGTGGCGCCGGAGTAGCCCATGAACGGCGTGCCGATGTGGCGCCGGATGATCGCGCCAGGGAACGAGGAAGGCACGAAGCTCGCGCGGCTGCCGATCTCGGCCAGGTACATGCGCTCGTTGTAGCTGCCGAACATGACCAGCGGCGGCTTCTCGTGTACGAGCTTGCGTACCGCGGCGTTGTCGGTCTTCTCGCCGGGCAGTCGCGAGATCGCGAAGTTGCACGGCATGCCCATTTCCACTTCGAGAAAATTGCGCACGCCGCGCGCGTAGGTGTCATTGGCGACGATCGCGAAGCTCGCGGTAGCGAAGAAATCCTGCGTGACCGAACGCCACAGATCCCAGATCGGCTTGATCGTGGTGTGCTTCTCGCGCTCGATGAACGGCTCCGGATCGAGGTCGAGCAGTTCGCCGAGCGTGCGCAGGAACTTGGTCGTGCTGTGCAGGCCGATCGGCGCCTGAAGGTACGGGCGATCGAGCGATTCGCAGAGCAGGCGCCCGAACTCGCGGTACATGCAGATGTTGACATCGGCATCAATCAGCTTCGGCACATCGGCAAGATGGCTGCCGAGCGGGAACACGAGATTGATGTCTGCACCGATGCCTTCGATCAGGCGGCGCATCTCGGCGAGATCGCTCGGCGTGTTGAACGTGCCGTAGCACGGTCCGATGATGTTGACGCGTGGCTTCTTGTCGGGCGTGCGCGGCTTGCGCGCGGGCACCTTCTTGATGCCGTACTGGGTCCACAACCAGTTCATCGCGCGGTTCGCGCATTGCCACTGGTCTTCGTCGATCGTGCGCGGCAGGAAGCGCATGAGGTTGGTGCCTTCCGGCGTCACGCCGCCACCGATCATCTCGGCAATCGAACCGGTGACCACAACGGCGGGCTGGTCCGGATCGAGCACCGCGTGCGCGCGTTTCATTGCGCCTTCGGTGCCTTCGCGGCCGAGCTGTTCTTCGGCGAGACCGGTGACCACAATCGGCAATTCGTGCGGCGGCAGGGCGTCGGTGTAATGCAGCACCGACGTGACCGGAAGATTCTCGCAGCCGACCGGCCCGTCGATCACGACCTGCAGACCCTTGATCGCGGTGAAGACGTAGACGGCGCCCCAATAGCCACCGGCACGGTCGTGATCGAGAACCAGCATCAGATCGGCTCCTCGACAGTCGAGGCCTTGGCCGCTTTGGCGACCTTCTTCCTGTACTGCTCGCGATACTCGGGACGATCCTTCGGCACGCCTTCCCAGACACCGGCGTTGTGGCCTTCGCCGACGCCGGAGAAAAAAGACTCCATCGTGTCGAAGCGTTCCTTGTTGGCAATCGCCGCATTGACCACGGTCGCCAGCGAACCGGCGCCGGAGGGGCCCATCAGCGGACGTGCGGAAATGAGGTTGGTGAAATACAGCGACGGCGTACGCGCGGTCTTGGCCGCCTGCACGACCGGCGTGGTGCCGATCGCGAGGTCCGGCTCGAACTCGCGGAATGCGGCAAGATCCTGCTCGAGCGATGCGCGGTACTGCACGTGAACTCCGTGCGACTGCAGCCAATCGAGATCGGCACTGCTCCATTCGGTTTTCGGACACGCGGTGCCGACGTAACGTACATCCGCTCCGCTCTCGACGAGCAGGCGCGCGACCAGCAATTCCGATCCTTCATAGCCGCTGACTGTGATGCGACCCTTGATCGGCATCTTCGCGAGCGCCGCCTTGATCATCGGCAGAAAGCGGTTCTTGGCTGCATCGATCTTCGCCTGCTCGACATTCGCGGCCTGTCCGATAGCCTGCAGCCAGGCTTCGGTACCGTCATGGCCGACGGGCGCCGAACCGACAATCGGTCGACCGGCAGCGACGAACTCGCGCACGCTGGCGGTATAGAACGGATGCAGGGCGGCGACCACGGAACCGTCGAGCGCGGCATAGAGATCTCGCCACTCGCGGGTCGGCACGACCGGACCGGCGGCCAGACCCATCGGTTCGAGCATCATGCCGATGCCGACCGGATCAACCGGGAACACTTCACCCAGCAGGGTTACCGCGGGCTTCTCGCTGCGGCCGCCGCGCGGCGCCTGCACCGGCCCCGCTTCGATCTCGTTGCGCGCGTAGCGCAGCATCGCGCCGGCCAGCACGTCTTTCGCTTCGGCGTGTGTCGGCACGCCAAAACCCGGCACGTCGATTCCGATGATGCGCACGCCGTTGATTTCCTTCGGCAGCAGTTGCAGCGGTACACCGCTCGCCGTCGGCACGCACAGGTTGATGATGACGATCGCGTCGTAGAGCAGCGGATCGGCCAGCGCGTGTACGGAATCGCGGATGTCCTCGAACAGCTTGCCGGTGACCAGGCTCTCGGAATTGAAGGGCACATAGCCCACCGTTCGCCGCGCACCATAGAAGTGCGAGGTGAACGTCAGCCCGTAGACGCAACAGGCCGATCCGCTCAGGACGGTCGCGGTGCGACGCATGCGCAAGCCGACGCGCAGCGATCCGAATGCGGGGCACATCGATTGCGGCTGGTCGTGCGGTCCTTTCGGATAGTCCGTCGCGTAACGCTCGAGCGTTTCGCTCTTGCCGGCGGCCCTGGCCGCTTCGAGCATCGCATCCTTTCCCGAGTGACAGCCCAACCCGTCGAGCTTGGTCGCTTCCGGGTTGGCCAGGGGCTGGGCTTTTATGACGGACATGAATAGGCGACTCAGACGGTTTCGTAGACGACTTCGAGTGACGGCTTGTGGATCTCGGTCTTGCCGCACATGTCGAACTCGGTTGCCGGTTGCAGCACCACGTTGCGACCCACCACATCACTGGAGAACAAGCCGAGCAGCTCGTCCTGCGACAGCGGGTTAGGCCGTACCGGCGGTGCTTCACCGACATTCGTGGCCAGCGTCTCGAACAGCGAGGCCCACTGGGTGCCGGGGCGGCCGATGATTTCGTAGCTGGCGCTCTTGCGCCGGATGTCGTCGTCGGCAGGAATCGCGGCGAGGATCGGAATGCCGACCCGCTCGGCGAAGGCCGCGGCCTCGCCGGTGCCATCGTCCTTGTTGATCACCACCCCGGCGACGCCGACATTGCCGCCGAGCTTGCGGAAGTACTCCACCGCCGAGCAGACGTTGTTGGCGACGTACAGCGACTGCAGGTCGTTGCTGGCGACCACGATCACCTTCTGGCACATGTCGCGCGCGATCGGCAGACCGAATCCGCCGCAGACGACGTCACCGAGGAAATCGAGAAGAACATAATCGAAGCCCCACTCGTGGAAACCAAGCTTCTCGAGCGTTTCGAAACCGTGGATGATGCCGCGTCCACCGCAACCGCGGCCGACTTCGGGACCGCCGAGTTCCATCGCGAAGACGCCATCGCGGATGAAGCAGACGTCGCCGATCTTGACCTGCTCGCCGGCCAGCTTCTTCTTTGAAGACGTTTCGATGATGGTCGGACAGGCGCGACCGCCGAACAGCAGCGAGGTGGTGTCGCTTTTCGGATCACATCCGATCAGCAGCACCTTCTTGCCTTGCTGCGCCATCATGTAGCTGAGATTGGCCAGCGTGAAGCTCTTGCCGATGCCGCCCTTGCCGTAGATCGCGATGATCTGTGTTTCCTTGGTCACCGGACCGGTGGCTACCGGATCAGGACCGATGGCGGCCTCGGCACGCAACGCATCATCGATGACGCGCAGCGGGATGGTTGCGCCTTCGCCCAGTGAACTCATGCGTAGGATCTCCAATCAAGAATCATCTTCAGGCACGCGGGATCGCCGAATGCGGTGCGGTAGGCGGCGTCGGCTTCCGACGCATCC
Source organism: Lysobacterales bacterium (assembly GCA_038259445.1). Lineage (GTDB taxonomy): Bacteria > Pseudomonadota > Gammaproteobacteria > Xanthomonadales > Rhodanobacteraceae > Dokdonella. Next base: position 9,059 of record JBBSOU010000002.1, read on the forward strand.
CTGCGGTGCGTGATGAGGTCGTCGAGGGACAGCTTTCCGGATTCCGCCAGCGCCTTGACGGCGTGCAGATCCGACTCGACCCATTGCGCGGCGATTCGCAACCGCGCCTCACGCATGAACGCGGGCGAGAAAGAAAACGACAACATGTCGCTGTAGAAACCTGCGAGGACGACTTCGCCACCCATGGCGAGTCGCGAGATCAGCGTGTCGAGCAGTGAGGCGTCGCCACTGACATCACAGATCGAGCGATAGTCGCGGCGCGGATCGGCGGAAGGATCGACAACGGTGTAACCGACCGCGCCCTCGGCGCGCGCGGGATTGACTTCCCACACCGTCGGCGCAGCGCCGCCGGTGGCCAGCGTGATGCGCGCGAGCAGTCGACCGAGCACACCGTGACCAACGATCAGATCGGGATGACGCAAGCCGTCCGGGGCGATCGCGTGATACGCGGTGGCCGCCAGTGCGAGCAACACGGCCTGTTCGCCAAGTCGCTCCGAGACAGGGATGACACGGGCACCGGGGACAACCAGACACGCCGCAGCGCCACCAAACAGACCGCGTACGGGTCCAAAGCACTTGGCGCCCGGAACGAAAACCGTATCGCCGACGCTGTTGCCGGAGCGTGAACCTGCTTCGCGGATGCGTCCGACGGATTCATAGCCGGGTACGAGCGGATAGCCCATGCCGGGGAAAGCGGGCATGCGTCCGGTCCACAGCAGACGCTCGGTACCGGTGCTGATGCCACTCCAGTCGATGTCGACGACAACATCTTCATCGCCCGGAGGCGACAAATCGAGCTGCGCGAGCCGGAGTTGCTCGGGTTGCTCGAAAACGACAGCTGTCGTGTTGATCACTCTCTCCCGCTTTTGCCTGGGTACGACCGACGATGTCATCGGTGCACCGGGGTTCATCTACGAGTGTTAGTTTAGAGTGACTATTCGAAGTGTCAAGAAAAACTGACGATTATTTTCTCGCCGCGATCGGCCTTGGCCGGGCGACCATCAGCCGGGTCTGGATCGGCAGTGACGTGGCAACCATCCGCCCCTCGTTGAATCCGGACTGGCGCAGCAGCTCGCCCAGAGCGGCCGGGGTGCGCGCACGGCCACTGCCCATCGCCAGCAGGTAGAACCCGAAATAGGCATCGCCCATCGCCTCCGCGCCGCCCGTTCCGGCCATCGGCTCGGCAATCAGCAGCGTTCCGTCATCCGGCAAGACGCGCCGGATCGCCGACAGGATGCGCAGCACCGAGGCGTCATCGTGGTCATGCAGGACGCGCACGAGCGAAACGACGTCGGCGCCCTCGGGCAGTGGGTCGGTCAGGAAACTCCCACCGAAAATGCGCGCACGCCCCGACAGGCCCGCGGCGTCGAATCGCGCCTGCGCGCGCGCGGCGACCGCCGGCAGGTCGAACAACAACAGTTGCAGGTGCGGCACCTGCGCGCCGACGGCCGCGAGAAACGTTCCATCGCCGCCGCCGACGTCGAGCAGGCAGCGATGTCGGTCGAGCGCATAGGCATCGAGCACCTGCTCGGCGACCAGCGGCTGGGATGCGCTCATCAGTGTGCTGTAGCGGTCGACGTTCGGCGCGGCAAGGGTCGACGGATCGTCGCTGCGCGCATAGGCCCAGTACCGCGCGAGCTCGCCGCCGCCGCGCGCACGCAACATCGCTACCGGATCATCGAGGTCTGCGTAGAGGATCGCGTGGTGTTCGATCATCGAAAGCACCGCTTCGTTGCCTACCAGCGACGCGCCGAGCGCGCCGAGCGCATAGCGGCCGCGACGCCGCGCCAGCAGCCGTAACGAAACCGCCGCATCAAGCAGACGAGTGCTGGCATCGATGTCGAGGTCGACGCGTTGTGCGAACTGTTCGGCGGACAACGGCCCTTCGGCGAGGATCTCGAACGCGCGCAGGCGCGTGCAGGCGAGCAGTACCTGCGTGTAGACGAAGCCGGCACAGAGATCGAAAAGTTGCCGCGCACGACGGCGCGCGATCGGACGGGTCATCGGGAACGCTGCAGCCCATCGCCGGAATCGCGCGTTGCCGATCAGGCGATCGGCAACGGCATGACAGCGGTCGATCCAGCCGGGCATCACGTGCGCGGCCCGCAGCGCGGTTCACGCCCGAGGGCAACCAGCACCGTGAAACGATTGCCGGAATCGGGAATGCTCAAAAGATCGTGGGCGCCGGGATGGCAGACATCGCGCAGGCGATCACGCGGCCTGCAGGATGTCCCGCGGCAACAGGCCATGGGCCTGGGCCAGGATCACCTCGCGAAGCAGCGCGGCGCCCGGGCAATCGGGTATCGACGCGGTCGCCTCGTCGACCAGTCGCTTGACGCAGGCGATCGCGCCGGCCAAGCCGAGTTGCGCGACCGCACTCGGACGGCCGAGTTCGGCATCGCGCCCGACCGGCTTGCCGATGTCGGCAGCATTGCCGGCGACATCAAGGATATCGTCGGCGACCTGGTACGCGGCGCCGATGCGTTCGCCGAGCATGCTCCACGCTGCCGCGTCGGCAACACCGGCGGCCACTGCGCCGGCCATCGTGGCGGCGGCGAACAACGATCCGGTCTTGGCCTGCTGGTATTGCGACAGTGGCGCGTCTGTCTCGCATTCCCACGCCTGTCCGGCGACGATGCCACCCGCCGTGCCAACCGAGCGGCCGATGATGCGGATCAAGCTCGGCAGTCGCGCCGGTGCCAGCCGGCAACTGTCGGCGAGTACCTCGAAGGCGAGCACGATCATCGCATCGCCGGCCAGCACGGCGAGCCGTTCACCGAACGCCTTGTGCACTGAAGGTTTGCCGCGACGGGTCGTGGCATCATCGAAACACGGCAAGTCGTCGTGAACGAGTGACGCGCAATGCAGGAGTTCGATCGCCGCTGCGGCTGCGTCGACGATCGCCGGATGGTCTTCGGCGCAGGCCTGCGCGACGGCCAGGCACAGTCTCGGACGGATGCGCGCGCCGCCGGGAAACACCGCATAGCGAATCGCCGCGGCAAGTCGTGGCGGGCAGCCCGCCGACTCGCCCGGCTCCAGCGCCGCCAGCAAGGCCTGCTCGATTCGCGGCACGGAATTCATGGTGCAATCCCCTTCGTGGCTGGCAGACTCGTCATTCTGCGTTGTCGAACACGGGTGTCATCAACTCTAGACACTGGCCCGTGGCCAGTCAACGACAAAGTTTCCGGAGGCCCATGGGCTCGCTCAGACAGCAACACGTGATCGTGATCGGCGCAGGCGTAGGCGGACTTGCGGCGGCCCTCGAACTCGCCGCGCGCGGCGTGCGCGTCACCGTGCTCGAGCGCGAAACGACACCGGGCGGCAAGTTGCGCGAGGTCAAGGTCGGCGACTGCGTCATCGATGCGGGACCAACCGTATTCACCATGCGCTGGGTTTTCGAGGAGCTGTTCGATGCAGCCGGGCTGTCGTTCGCCGCGCACGTCGATTGCGAGCGTGCCTCGACACTCGCGCGGCATGCGTGGGCCGACCAGAGCCAGCTCGATCTGCATGCCGACCTCGAACACTCGGCCGAAGCGATCGCACATTTCGCGGGCGCCGCCGAGGGTCGCCGCTATCTCGAGTTCGCTGCGCGCGCGCGCGGCATCTACCGCACGCTCGAAGGACCCTTCATGCGTAACGCGTGCGCCAGTCCGGCGGCGCTGATCCGCGCCGTCGGCTCCCGCGGACTTGCCGACCTTTGGCGCATTTCGCCGTTCACGACGCTGTGGCGGGCACTCGGCACGCATTTCCACGATCCGCGCCTGCGCCAGCTTTTCGCGCGCTATGCCACGTATTGCGGGTCGTCGCCGTTCAGCGCCCCGGCCACGCTGATGCTGGTCGCGCACGTCGAGCAGGAAGGCGTGTGGATGATCCGAGGCGGCATGCACCGGCTGGCGATCGCATTGGCTGACGCCGCGCAGGGCCGCGGCGCGCAACTGCATTACGCAACCGACGTCGCCGCGATCAACGCCGCACATGGGCGCGCCTGCGGCGTGACGCTGCGCACCGGCGAGCGCATCGAGGCTGATGCGGTGATCGTCAATGCCGACAGTGCCGCGATCGCGACCGGCCTGTTCGGCGGCGATGCGGCGCGGGCCGCGCCTCCGATCCGCGGCGTCGAACGCTCGCTTTCGGCGATCACCTGGATGATGCGCGTGCACACCGAAGGCTTTGCCCTGCATCGCCACAACGTGTTCTTCTCGCAGGACTACCAGCGCGAGTTCGATGACGTGTTCCGACGCCGCCAGGTGCCTTCCGGGCCGACCGTGTATGTGTGTGCGCAGGATCGTGGTGATGAAGACGATGCCGGCACCAGCGCGCAACGATTGCTCATGCTCATCAACGCGCCAGCGGATGGCGACCGGCACCTCTACGACAACGCGGAGATCAATGCATGCGAGAAAAACAGTCTCGATCTGCTCAAGCGCTGCGGGCTGACCGTGCATCGCCATCCGGCATCGACGCAGGTCGCGACACCGACCGATTTCCATCGCCTGTTTCCGGCGACCGGTGGCGCGCTGTACGGGCCGGCGTCGCACGGATGGACGGCATCGTTCAAGCGCAAGGGAGCGCGCACGCGCATGCCGGGCCTGTATCTGGCGGGGGGCAGCGTGCATCCGGGACCGGGAGTGCCCATGGCGGCGCTGTCAGGACGCCTGGCGGCCGCCAGCCTGCTCGAGGACCGCGCTTCGACGGCAGCGTTGCGCACAACGGCTACGCGTGGTGGTACGTCGACGCGCTGAGCGACGACGGCGCGCATGGCCTCACGCTGATCGCATTCATCGGCAGCGTGTTCTCGCCGTACTACGCGTGGGCGCGGCGACAGGGACCGGTCGATCCGGCCAACCACTGCGCATTCAACATCGCGCTGTATGGCGATCGTGGCAAACGCTGGGCAATGACCGAACGCGGCCAGACGTCGATGCAACGCGACGCGACGCACTTCGAGGTCGGGCCAAGCCGCATGCACTGGCATGCCGATGCGCTGCACATCGATATCGACGAGATCTGCGTGCCTTTGCCGCGGCGCATCCGCGGCCGTATCCGCGTGCTGCCGAATGCGCTGGTCGAGCACACCGCGCATCTCGACGTCGCCGGTCGCCACCGCTGGCGCCCGCTGGCGCCGTCCGCGCGCATCGAGGTCATGCTCGAATCGCCCGCCCTGCACTGGACCGGCAATGCCTATCTCGATTCCAACGACGGTGACGAACCGCTCGAATCGACCGTGCGTGACTGGTGCTGGTCACGCGCCGACGTGCGCGAGGGCAGCGCGGTGCTCTACGACGTGCGCGAGCGCAGCGGTGACCGCACGTCGCTGGCACTGACTTTCGCGCGTGACGGTTCGGTCGGCACGTTCACGCCACCACCTCTCGCGGCGCTACCGACCACTGGCTGGCGCATCGCTCGCGCAACACGCTCGGACAACGGCATCGCTCGCGTCGAGCGCACGCTCGAGGACACACCGTTCTATGCGCGCTCGCTGATCGACGCACAACTGCTCGGCCAGTCGATTCGCGCCGTGCACGAGAGCCTCGACCTCGATCGCTTCCGTTCGCCGATCGTGCAGGCGATGTTGCCGTTCCGGATGCCGCGCCGGCGCTGACACGATTCACTGCTGACCAACAGGGTCAGTCGCGCGGTGATGCGGTATCGCGTTCGACGCTGACCGGCGCGGCCGACGCGTTGGTGTCATCGCCGCGCAAGGCACTGGATTTGCGTTCCCGATCGCGCCGCAGCGCGCGGTTGACCGAGACGAGTTCCCACACCAGATAGGCCAGCAGCGCGCCGAACACGATCAGCACTTCGATCAGGCCGGCCATTGCCACCTCCTCGATGCCGCTGCCGATGACGCAGCCACACGGTTCAACGCAACGATCCGGAATCAGCCAGTCGGTCGCCGTAGCGCGCACGCGCGACCATGCGCTCGCGGCGTTCGAGACGCTCGAAGAGGTCGAGCACCCAGAGCACGCGCGACTTGAAGAACCACCACGGCAACACGTGCAGCGTGCCGCTGCGCGTCGACGGTTGCATGCTGCAGGCAACAACCGCATCGACGAGATAGCGCGTCGCGGCGAGCGGCGGCAGCGCCTCGCCATGGACCGGACCGACGTCGACGAGATAGGACTGCGCGAGCAGCCAGGCCTTGCGCGAGCGCGAAACCACGGCACGGCGTGACACCGAATCGTTGCCGGCGCGACGCACCACGCGACCGATGTCGGCGTAAATCAATCGCGCCGCGTTGATGCCGGGTCGACACGCCGGTGCAAGCTCGGCCACGCCGGACTGCACGCGCGCGTAAAGCTCGTCGGCGCGGGCCAGCAAGCCCGCGACGACAAGACGCAAGCCCTCCGTGCACTGCGGCGCGGCGAGCCACTGGTCGGGATCAATGTCGGCGCGCTGCAGCGCATCGAGTGGCAGGTAGAGGCGACCCGCACGCGCATCCTCGCCGACGTCACGGGCAATATTGGTCAACTGCATCGCCACGCCCAGATCGCACGCGCGCGCCAGCGCACTGCTGCTGCGTGCGCCCATCAACACTGCCATCATCGCGCCGATCGTGCCGGCGACACGTGCGGCGTAGGCCTCGAGTTCTTCGAGCGTCGCATAGCGGCGTCCCTGCGCATCCCATTCGAACCCCTCAATCAGGGCGTCGAGCAGTTCACGCGGCAGCACGTGTGTCCTGACCACGCCGGACAAGGCGCGATCGGCAGCGAAGCCGTGCGGGGTTCCGGCATAGATCGCGTCGAGTCGTTCACGCAGATGGGCGACCGCGGCAGCACCGCCGATGTGCAGATCGACGGCATCGTCGGCGTCGCGGCAGAACGCGTACAGCACGGTTGCCGCATCGCGAATATCGACCGGCAGGATGCGCGAGGCCGCGGCGAAAGACTTCGAGCCGGCCCGCAACGCGGCGCGACAGGCGGCGAGATCGCCGTGCGGATCAGGATGCGCGCGCGAATGTGACTGCATCGGGTACCACCGTATCGAGTACGCGCGCCGAAGACAGCACGCCGGGCACGCCGGCACCGGGATGTGTTCCGGCCCCGACCAGGAAAAGGTTTTCGACATCTTCACTGCGATTGTGCGGACGGAACCACGCACTCTGGTGCAGCACCGGCTCCATGCCGAAGGCCGCGCCCTGGTAGGAGTTGAGGCGGTCCTTGAAGTCCTGCGGCGTGAGCACGCGCGAGGTCACGATGTGTGCGCCGAGTCCGGGCAACACGGTTTGCTCGAGACTCCTGCACAAGGCCTCACGGTAGCGCTCGGCGATCTCGTCCCAGCGCGTTCCGCTGCCGAGGTGCGGCACCGGCGACAGCACGTAGAACGCATCGCAGCCGGGCGGCGCGAGCGACGGATCGGTCGCGGTCGGGCGATGCAGATAGAGACTGAAATCATCAGCCAGCACCTTGTGCGCGAAGATGTCCTCAAGCAGGCCCTTGTAGCGCGGCCCGAGCAGGATGCTGTGATGCGGCACGTCCGCGTACTGGCGGTCGGTGCCGAAGTACCAGACGAACAGGCTCATCGAATAGCGCGCATTGTCGATGCGTCGATTGGTCCAGCGCCGCCGTGACGTGGCCGGAACCAGATGCCGATAGGTCCACGCCGAGTCGGCATTGGAAACGACCACGTCGGCATCGATGGTCGCACCGGAGGTGAGACGCACGCCGCGCGCCGTGCCGTTGTTGACGACGATCTCGGCGACCTCGCGCTCGCAGGCAACCGTGCCACCCTGCCCTTCAATCAGGCCAACCAGTCCACGCACGAGTTGGCCGGTACCACCCATCGCGAAATGCACGCCCCAGCGGCGCTCGAGATAAGCGATCAGGCAATAGATCGACGGTGCAGAAAATGGATTGCCGCCGATCAGCAGCGGATGGAAGCTGAGCGCGACACGCAGGCGTGGATCCCTGATGAACCCGGAGACGAGGCCATGCACAGTGCGATAACTGGCCAGTCGCATCATCGCCGGCACGATGCGCAGCATGTCGGTGAATGAGTCGAACGGCACGTGGCCGAGTTGTTCGAAGCCGACGCGGTAGATTTCCTCGCTGGCCTTCATGTAGCGGTGGAAACCGGCGACATCATCGGCCGAAAAGCGCGCGACTTCGGCATCCATCGCGTCGGCATCGCCCGAGTAATTGAAGACCGCACCGTCGTCGAAACGAATGCTGTAGAACGGCGTTACCGGACGCAGTTCAACGTCGTCGGCAAGGCGCTTGCCGCACAGCGCCCACAGTTCCTCGAAAAGGAACGGCGCGGTGACGATGGTCGGACCGGCGTCGAAGGTGAAACCGTCCTGACGGTAGACGTAGGCACGACCACCGGGAGCATCGAGCTTTTCAAGCACGCTGACGCGATATCCGCGCGCTCCCAGCCGCACCGCTGCGGCGAGCCCGCCGAAGCCGCTGCCGATGACGACGGCGTGCGGTTTTTCGCCGGCGCCGCGTGGCGCAGTCGGCAAGCTGTGAAGTGTCAACATCTTGTGACAATATAGAAGTCAGATTGAACTGACAACTGAGCTCGCGGCGCCGGCCGAGCGGCCTCGAATCGCGGTTCCCTCATGGTCGGAAACACCGGCGTATCACGCACAGGAGGTTCCACTTGCTTGGCGAACGCGCCTCCCGTGACACGGTCGTCTCGTTCGACAACGAGCCGCTGATCCTGGTCGACGAGAACGACGTTGAAGTCGGCCATCTGGCCAAGGCCGATGCGCATCGCGGCGGCGGTCGGCTGCATCGCGCATTCTCGCTGTTCGTGTTCGATCTGGACGGGCGACTGCTGTTGCAGCGGCGTGCGGCGGTCAAGCGGCTGTGGCCCGACTTCTGGTCGAACACCTGCTGCAGTCATCCGCGGCGTGGCGAAGACATGGAAAAGGCCATCCATCGTCGGCTGAATGAAGAACTGCAGTTGAGCTGTTCGCTCGAGTTCCTCTTCAAGTTCCAGTACCAGGCCCAGTTCGACGAGGAAGGTGCCGAGAACGAACTGTGCTCGGTGTTTGCGGGGCACACCAATGACCGTCCGCAGTTCAACCGCAGCGAGATTTCAGAACTGCGCTACGTCGATCCGGATGCGCTCGATCTCGAGATGCTGAGCGAACCCGATGCGTTCACGCCATGGTTCAAGATGGAATGGGCGCAATTGCGTCGATCCGCGTTGCCGAGCCAGCCGCGCTCCGACCTGCGCCGCGCATCCTCGCGACGCTGAGCCGCTTGCTCAGGCTGAGCCGACACGCTTTACCGCCGCCGACAACGACGCGGCGTCGGCATACGGTAACGGCAGGTAGTGGGCGTTCATCGCGTCGGCAAGGCTTTGTGCCTGCGGCTGTGCGCGCACCGAAATGTCGACGAACAGCGTCATGATGCGTTCGCTGCGCACGCAGCGTGCAGCCGCCAGCGCTTCCGCTGCAGCGCGTTCCCTGCCGCCGCTGCCGTCGCGCGCGACGTTGGCCTGACCGTCGGTCAGAAACACCAGCGTCGGTGTCTGTCCGGCTCGGCGTACGCGCAGCGCGAGTTCCACTGCGGCATCGATGGCGGTCGCCATCGGCGTTCCCGCACCACCGGGCAGACCGGCCAGATTGCGCTTCGCACGCACCAGCGAGCGCGTCGGTGGCAGCAGTAATTCTGCGCCGCGACCGCGAAACGAAATGACCGCGACCTGATCGCGACGCACATAGCAGTCGGCGAGCAGCAACTCGACCGCACCCTTCGCCTCGGCGAGCCGATTGAGCGCTGAAGAGCCGGACGCATCGACGACGAAAATCGTTGTCGTCTGCGTGCGCTGCTGGAAGCGCGTGACATGGAAATCCTCGCGTCGGATCTCGATTCGGCGCAGCGCTTCCCCGCCACGCGCAGCATGTCGCAGCCGCTGCCACGGCGCCGCCGCACGCAAGGTCTCGATCAGGTTCAGACGCACGCCGCCGCCGGGATCGCCGCGACGCACGCCGGCGGGTCGACCGCGCAGCAACGACGCTCGCGCCGCGCCGACCCGCCCTTCGCTGCGCGCCGATTGGGCGAGCGCCTTGCCATCGCGCAGTCGATCGAGCAATCCCTTCGGAATCGCCGCCAGTACGGCCTCAAGCACGCGATCCTCGGGTGGCGAGTCGGCGTCGTCACGCTCGCCCTGTTCGCGCTCGTCCGGCGGCGACGGCTCGGTGGCGCCACTTTCGTCTTTTGGCGGTTCGACGTCCTCCGGCGCATCGGCGGGATCCTGCGCCTGCTCGGCGTCAGCCTCCATTGGCGGAACCGTGGTCGCACGCGGCGCGAGAACGAGCCGTGCGGCGCTGGCGGCATCGCATTCTTCGACGCGCGTTCGCCCACCCAGTGCAGCCAGCGCGCGCGCGGCGCGAACTGCCAGCAGCGAGGCGCGGATCGAGGCGATGCCGAGGCGCAGGGCCGTGACACACAGCAGTTCGACGACATCGTCCTCGACGACGACCGAGGACAGGCGCGCGCGCGCCCGCGCCACGGCACCGAGATCTGCCGGCACTTCGTCCCCGAGGTCGACACGCAAGGCCGTGAGGTCGAGCAGGAAGGCCAGACGATCGAGCAATTCGACGCGTGGAAACTCGTCCTCGCCGATTCCCTCATCGAGTGCGACCACGCCGAAGCGCGTCGCCCTGCGTGACGCGATACCGCTGCGCTCGAGCGCGATCGTTCCGGTATCGAGTGCGGCCGTGACCAGCGCGACGGCCGGGGCCGTCCAGCGCTCCGCCATCGCCAACACGGCGATGCCGCCATCGACTTCGCCGAGCACCCCGGTCTGCGCGACGGCGCGCCCGGCGCGCAGGGTCGCGGTGAGATCGAGACCGCCGATCAGGCGATCGACCGAGATGTGCGCGGGAACGCGGCGCATGCGGCTCGGGTCAGGCAACACGCAACGCAGCATTTCCAGCCAGCGATCGCGCACCGGGCCATGCGCAGCGCGCAGGCAGGCTCCGCCGAGTCCGGCCGGATCGATCGCGAGCAGCGTCGCGGCCAGCGAGGCATCGCTCCAGCGCTGCCGATCCTCGTCCGATGCCGCAGCCGCCTTCACGGTCCGAAAACGTTGCCGATGGCGCGCTCGACACGCACGCCGGAGCCGGAATCATCGAGCGGATCGCGGCGCATGCGGTGACGCAAGGCCGGCGCAGCGATGCGGCGCAGATGCGCGTCGGCGACGCTGCCGTCGCCGTCGAGGCTGGCCAGCGCGCGCGCCGCGCGGATCAGGGTGAGCTCGCCACGAAGGCCATCGGTGCCCAGCGCGATGCACAGCTGCGCGGCACGCTCGATCGCCGCATCGGGCACGATCACCTCGGCGATATGCTGGCGCGCGGCGACAATGCGCTTGCGCACGCGGTCCTCTTCCTTCTTCCAACGCAGGCAGAAAGCCTCGCGATCGCGCTCGAAATCATCACGCCGCCGCACCACCTCGATGCGCGACGGCAGATCGATCGGCGTCTTCACATCCACCGAAAGGCCGAAGCGGTCGAGCAATTGCGGACGCAACTCGCCCTCTTCCGGATTGCCGCTGCCGATCAGCACGAAGCGCGCCGGGTGGCGCACCGAAAGGCCCTCGCGTTCGACCACGTTCTCACCCGAGGCGGCGACATCGATGAGCAGGTCGACCAGGTGATCCTCGAGCAGGTTCACTTCGTCGACGTAGAGGAATCCGCGGTTCGCACGCGCGAGCAGTCCGGGCTCGAATGCCTTGACCCCCTGCGACAGCGCGCGCTCGAGATCGAGTGCGCCAACCACGCGGTCCTCGGTTGCCCCGAGTGGCAGATCGACTACCGGAACCGCCATGCGGTGCGACTTTGGTGGCGTCCTCGCATGCACGTGGCGGCACGCCTCACACCAGCTGCCGGGGGCCTGCGGATCGCAGCCGTAGACACAGCCGACGATCGCCTTCATCGGCGGCAGCAACGCGGCCAAGGCACGCACCGCGGTGGATTTGCCGGTGCCGCGGTCGCCGAACACCATGACGCCGCCGATGCTCTGATCCACTGCCGCGATCAGCAGCGCGAGCTTCATTTCATCCTGGGCGACGATCGCGGAAAACGGAAATTGTTGCTGTGGCATGCTCGCTGGGGTCCACGACGGTGTGCGTGAATGCACGGGCGGAAGCGCTACGATGCGCGTCGTCGCCGGTGCGATTCGAACGGGTCTCAAGCTTAGCAGACACGCTTTGCTGCCCAGCACTGCGACCGCCCACAGCATTCCCTGATTCCTGACAATGTCGCGAAACCTGCCGAAGTACCTGGTCGCCTTTGTCGCCAGCATGGCGATCGTCAGCGCGCTGTTGCGCCTGGTCGCGAGTGATGACGACCTGGTCGTCTCGACCACGCGGATTGGCGAGATCCCTGTCACGACGTTGCAGCGCGCTGACACGGCACGCGCACCGGCGATCGTGATCGCGCACGGTTTCGCCGGCTCGCAGCAACTCATGCAGCCGCTGGCAACAACGCTGGCGCGTAGTGGCTACCTCGCGGTGAGCTTCGATTTTCCCGGCCATGGTCGCAACACCGAGCCACTCGACGCTGGTCTTGCCGATCTTGCAAGAATGCAGCGTCATCTGTTCGCGACCCTCGAATCGGTGATCCGTCACGCGCGCGGGCTCGGCGCCAGTGACGGTCGCATCGGACTCGTTGGCCATTCGATGGCCGCAGAAATCGTTACGCGCCACGCCGACCGCAATCCCGACATCGAGGCAACCGTCGCCCTCTCGTTGTTCCTGCCGAAGCCGCAGGTTCTCAATCCGCGCAACCTGTTGATGATCGACGGCGCACTCGAAGCAGGCATGCTGCGCGAGCAGGGCATCGCGATGATTTCGGCAGCGATAGGGCGCAATGCCGAGCCCTCGGTGACCTACGGCGATTTCAGCACCGGCAACGCCCGTCGCGTCGTCTTCGCGCGCGGCGTCGAACACGTTGGCGTGCTCTACGCTGGCGACAGCCTGCGCGAGACGCGCGACTGGATGAACAAGGCCCTTACTCACGGCAGCGAAGCCGCGCTCGACCGGCGTGGCCCCTGGCTCGGCCTGCTGTTCGGAGGACTCTTTGCACTCGCATGGCCGCTCTCTGGCCTGGTTCCGCGGCTCGGCGCGGAATTCTCGCAACCGGCGCGCGACTGGCGTCGGCTGCTTGTGCCGGCATTTGTGCCGGCGGTGCTGACGCCGTTGCTGCTGGGCTGGGCCCCGGCCCGCGCGATGCCGATCCTGCTCGCCGACTATCTCGTGCTGCACTTCGCCGTGTACGGCATGTTGACGCTGGCCGTGATGGCTATGATGGGACGATCACGCGCGACACACGGCAATGCGCCGTTTCCGCTCGCCCGCTTCGTCGCGGTAGCCATGGCCGTCACGGCTTACAGCATCGTGGTTCTCGGCGGACTCGTCGATACCTGGTTCAACGCGTTCTTTCCGCCCGGCGCACGAGCACCGTGGATCGTCGTCATGTCTGCCGGTACGCTGCTGTACTTCCTCGCCGATGAGTGGCTGACCCGTCGACATGCACCAATGCGTTTTGCCTACGCGCTGACCAAGCTGTGTTTCATCGTTTCGCTGCTGATCGCGATCGCGCTCAATCTCGACGAACTTTTCTTTCTGGCGATCATCGTGCCGGCGATTGTGTTGCTGTTGTGCCTATACGGACTATTCAGTCGCTGGCTGCTGGCCAGCAGTCGTGAGCCGATGCTGGCGGGCGTGAGCAATGCGCTCGTGTTCGCGTGGTTCATCGTGGTGACGTTTCCGATGGTCGATCGATGATGCGTCTTCATGCACGCTGATTCCGACTCCGTGTCACTGGCAGCCCGCCTGCGTGCCGGCACGCGCGACCTGCACGGTCGCGCCGAGCGCACTGGTGTGATGCGCCCGCTGCTGCGCGGCACGCTCGAACGCGATCGCTACTGCCTGCTGTTGCGCAACCTGCATGCGATCTATGCCGCTCTCGAACACTGCCTCGACCAGCACGCCCGCCACGCCGGGCTGGTACTCATCCACGATCGCGCTTTGCACCGCGCCGCAGCACTGCGTGCCGATCTCGTGCACCTGCACGGCAGCCGCTGGGAATCCGAGCTCGCGCTCGCCGTGCACGCGCGCGATTACGCCGGACACCTGCATCACCTGTCGGACCGTGATCCGTTGCATTTGGCCGCGCATGCGTACGTGCGCTATCTCGGCGACCTCAATGGCGGCCAGATGCTCGCGCGGATCGTGCAGCGGTCATTGCAGTTGCACGATGACAATGGAACGGCGTTCTACCGCTTCACGACCGAAGCGCCGTCAGTGCTCGAACCCCGGCTGCGCTCGGGCCTCGATGCGCTCGCACTCTCGGCAGACGACCGTGACACCATCGTCGACGAAGCTCGCCAGGCTTTCATCCGGCATTGCGACCTGTTCGAGGAACTCTCGGCGATGGCGATTCAGTCGCGATCGCGGGTGTAGACGCCGAACTGCTCGTAGATCGCCGTAGCGCGCCGGGTCGCTTCCTGCAACTCGTCGATCAGGCGCGCGACCGCAGGATTGGCACCGCCATCGACAATGTCGAGTGCGGCAATGCGCGTGCTCGCATGGATCGCGCCGACCACGCCATCGCCGACCTCGGCGAATGCATCGATGGCTGCACCACGACTCGGGAAACTGCCGTCGGGATTCAACGCACCCTCGAGCTCGCGCCGCGCATGATCGGCATTCTTCGCCGCGGTCAGGTCCACGAATATCAGGATATAGCCGAGTCTGTCGCCGTTTGATCCGGCAACCACATCGGCACGCACGCCGACCGGAACCGGCGTCGAGGTCTGGGCCAGGAAACACAGTTCGCCGCGCCACGGAACGCCCTTCTCGCGCAATGTCTTGAGCATGCCGAAGGCCGCTTCGGGATCGGTGAACGCGGCGGCCAGTTCGTCGAGCGTGGCGAATCGCGTCGCGCCTTGGTTGACCGCCTTGTCGAACATGTCGTTGCTGTAGAGCACACGACTGTCGGCGGCGGCGATCACCACCGGCTCGCGCGAATTCTTGACCGTGACCCTGACCAGGTCGAGCTGGTGCTGCGCAATCAGCAGCCGCACGGCCTGGATCTGCAGGATCACGTCGATCAAGGTCGATCCGATCGCGCGTGCCAGCGCGATGTCGGCGTTGGACCATGGCACGGCCGTGCCGCGAACGATCTGTGACCACGCGGCGAACGATCGGCGCGGCGACAGGTTCATCGGATCGTTGTCGATGACTGCCTTGTTCGGATCGCCGGCCCAGGTGATCTCGCTGAGCTGTTCGCGTCGGAACCAGACCAGGAAGTCCGGACGCGACGTCGACAATTCGATCGCGAGAATGCCGCTGGCGGTCGGACTGGACGGCGCCAGCGAGGGGAAATCGCGCTCGATCGACGCGCTGCAGTAGATGCCGTCGGCACAACGATCGACCATCGCATGGAGCAGTCCGCGCAATTGTGGCGTCGAAGGAACGTCGCCACTGGTCAGGATCTCGCCTTCGAAGTAAAGCGCTGCACCGGTCGCACCGAGCGGTTGCAGCAGCGTCTGCGGCGAGCGGAACAAGGCGCGTCGCCAGTCGCCGTCGGTCGAGGTTGCGTCGATCAGGCGCTGTTCCAGCGCGCGCACGAGAATGACGCCCTGCGCGTGCGCATAGTTCTCGACCGCACTGATGCGCATCGAGATCACTTCAGCGAGCAAGCCACAGGCGGCGCGCAGCGAGCAGCTGACGTGGCGCGGTGTGTAGTGGTGGCAGGCGATCAGCCCCCAGAGTCGCCCCTCGCGCACCAGCGACACCACCAGCGTCGCCGTCACGCCCATGTTCTTGAGGTACTGCAAGTGCAACGGCGACATGCTGCGCAATCCGCACAGTGACATGTCCAGGCCATCGCCGTGCGGAGCTATCGGCACCGGTTCGTAGTTGACGTCGACCAGGATGCGGACCCGGTTGTTGACGTAGAGCGCACGCGCGCGCTGCGGAATGTCGGTCGCAGGGTAATGATGTCCGAGCAGGGAATCGAGCGACGGATCGCACGCTTCGGCGATGATTTCACCGTGCCCGTCGGGATCGAACTTGTACACCATGACCCGGTCGTATCCGACCAGCTCGCGCAGCGTGTGCACGGCGGTATCGGCCAGCATCGGAATGGTCGTGGCGGTCGTGATGCGCTCGACGGTAGCGGCCAGCATCGTCTGCAACAGCAAAGGCGTCGACACGCGGGCGATTTCGTCCTCGCTGCCGCGATCGATCGGCTCAAGTTCGACGATCAGCAGTCCGTCGGCATTCCGATGCAGCGCGCCTTCGAACCAGAGGGTGCGGTCGGCGCCGACCGGGCGCAGATGGCAGGTCAGCGCCTTCGCCTCGGCAAGATCATGACTCGACACGAGACCGCGCACGCGCGCACCGAAATCGCCACCGAGTGCGTCAATCGGATGGCCGATCCAGGCATCGGTGGCGACACCGAACTGCTGACCGGCATTCGCGCTCGCGCTGCGTACCGTGAAGTTCGCGGGATCCAGCACGAACAGCCATCCATGCGGCTGGATCGATCCGGCCAGATGGATCAGTTCACGCTCGCAATTGGTCAGGTCGGCCTGGCCGAACGCCGGAGCGACGGCGACCTCGATCTTCGATGCAACGAGTGCGCCGCGGCGATTCATGGGCGATCAGGGGCTGCGCGGAGGGGAGCGGCGAAGCGCGGGCTCGAAGCCTGCTCGGGACTTCAATGGAAATGCCGCTGGCGGGCGCGTGAACCTGACGCGTCCAGTCCGAGCGGTTCATGCACCACGTGAATCGTGAAGCCGATCGCTTTCGCATCATCGATCAGCGCGGCAGAAACTTCGATTTCGAGCGGGGCGGCGTCACCGCGCAGCAACTGCGCACGCAACAGGCCGGAACTGCCATTGGCGCGGATCGTGGCGATCAGCGCGGCAATCGGAGCGGATTCCGTACGCAGCCACGCCGACAGAGCGGTGCCGTCAAGCGAGTCCCCGGCATCGGCGTGGACGAGATCGCGGAACGATTTGTTCGCAAAGATGATCCGGCCGGTAGTGGCGCAGATCACGACCGCGTCGCACAGGCTCTCGAGCAGCTTGACGACCAGCGAATCGGCACGCGCGACGGTGCTGGCGACGACAACCGGGGCGTCGTCGAGCGATCCGATGCGCAGCAACAGCACGCTGCCGGCGTCGGCATCGCAGACTTCGATCGTCACACCGAGGTCGATGTCGCGATCGAGCAGGCGGATGTGGTGCTGGCGCGAGCGCTCGGCGAATCGCGCGGAGTCGAACAGTTGCCCGAGGACCGGCTGCGAGGACTGATCCATCGTGGCGTACAGCGACAAGCCGATCATCGCTTCCATGCCGAGACGGAACAGCGCAGCGGCAGCATCGTTGGCATCGACCACGGCAAAGGTCACCGGATCGATGAGCAGCAAGGGCCCTTCCGACTGCCCAAACAGCAGACGGTGGCGAGTTTCGAATTTGCGCCGCTGCCAATAGTCGCGCTCGATCGACTGCTGTGCATCGAGCAGGCGCTGCTGCAGCGCTGAAACCAGGCGCAGGTCGCGTCCAACGGCCAAAGTGAGACCGCACTGACCCAGTCGAACGGCGGTGTAGGCGACCGGAATCTCGACGCCCAGCGCAGACGGGTGCGTCAGTTGGCGTTGTCGGGAGACACCACTGCTGCCGACATCGGCTAGAAATTCATCGACCTTGAGTCGCGTTTCAACGGTGACCGTGTCGGTCCAGCGACGCCCGACCCACGCGTTGGCGCCGTGATCGTCGGCCTGCGACGGGCCGCAGGCCACATTCGTGATGACGCCGTCTTCATCGATAACGAGGGCAATGTCACACGCTACCGTCACCAGCATTTCCGCCAGCTCGGGGGCCAATCGAGACAGTGGGCTCAGATCTGCCGGCCCACCGTTTCCGGTGCTCATTACCTGCTCCTGCTCAGCGTGCGCGGATGCGACGCCTGTCCATCGACAACCAAGTCACGTTGCTGTCCCTCGCGATCATAGTCCTATTTCGCACACTGCGGTGAACGGGTTTGCGCATGCGTCAGCCAGCGCCTCGACACATCGAGCAGGTGACCGGCGAACGAAGCGGTCAGCGCAGCGCCGATCCACGGCCACGACATGCCGCCGAGTGCCGCACGCAGGGCCAGCAGAAGGCAGAATCCGGAAGCGAGATTGGCCAGCATGTCGACAAAGGCGATGCCACGGCCGGTGCGGCGATGATGCAGCCCGAGCACGATCGCTTCGATCACCATCACCAGCAGCACGAGGTCCACGACCCGGCCGCTGCTGAAAAACTCCTGCATGGCTGCTTGCATCGTTGTCGCGACCGTTAGCCGCTCAGTTGCCGGCGAACGGACCGTTCAGGCGCACGATCGTCAAGTTGAGGAACGCGGCGAAAGAAACCCACAGCAGGTAGGGTGTCAACAGCCAGCTCGATGCGCGCGAATACGGCCACATGATCACCATCAGCGTGACGATCGAGGACCACAGCAACGCCACTTCGTAGAGCGCGTAGTCGGGACGGTGCATGCGGAAGAACAGCAGGCTCCAGGTGACGTTGAGCACGATGTTGACGAGAAACAGGATGACCATGCGACGACGGCTGCCGACATCGGGCGCGCGGCGCCAGGCGAGCAGTGACGAGATCGCGGCAAGAAGAAAGATGGTCGTCCAGACCGGTCCGAACAACCAGTCCGGCGGCTGCCAGGACGGCTTCTGCAACGCGTAGTACCACTCGCCGATATCGGTCGTCAGCGCGCCGCCCGCGCTCACTACCACGGTCAGCAGCAGCGCCAGTCCGACGGGTTTCCAGGTCAGTCGAGGGACTTGCATCAGGCTGGCCGCAAGCCGAGCAGATGGGCGATGTCCTTGAAGAAGATACGTACATGCGCCATCGGCTTGGCACGCACCAGTTCCTTGTTCATGTAGGCCTCGAAAGTGAGTTTCTGCACATCGGGATCCTTGCAGATGGTGACGAAGCGCTCGCGTCGACGCTCGGTCGTGTACCAGAACCGCTGCATGATCCCCAGCACCCAGAATACCTTGCCATGCAGCTTCATGAAGCGTTTGCGCGCGAGTTTGAGCGAACGCACGTCGCCGGTGGCCAGCAGTGCCTCGACCGCCTGCGCGGCGAATTGTCCGCCAACCATCGCATAGTAGATACCCTCGCCCGAGGCCGGCGCGACGACGCCAGCCGCATCGCCGGCGAGCACGACGTCCTTGCCGTTGTCCCAGCGTGACAGCGGCTTCATCGGGATGGGCGCGCCTTCGCGACGGATCGTTTCGCCATCGAGTCCGCTGGCGCTGCGCAGTGCACTGACCGAGGCACGCAGCGAAAATCCCTTGTGTGCGCTGCCGGTGCCAACGCTGGTGGTATCACCGTGCGGGAAAACCCACGAATAGAAATCCGGTGAAAGCGCGCCGCGGTAGACGACGTCACACCGCTGCGCGTCGAAGCCCGGAGGCGTTTGCGCCGCGGCCGGCGAACGGATGATCTCGTGATAGGCGAACACGTAGCGCATCTTGTCGGCGCCGGGAATGGTCTGTCGCGCCACTTCAGAGGTCGCACCATCGGCGCCGATCACCGCACGCGCGCGCACCCGGCGCATCGATTTCTCGCCATCGCGCAGCGACGCGTTGTACTCGATCACGGCGGTGCCGTCGGCATCGCGCGAAAAGCGCTTGAACATGCCTGCACGCAATTCGGCTCCGCTTTCGACGGCACGCTCGCGCAGCCACGGATCGAAGGCATCGCGGTCGACCATGCCGACGAAGCCGTTTTCGATCGGGATGTCGACGTTCTTCGCGGAAGGCGCGACCATGCGCGCAGAGGTGATTCGCGCGACCAGCAGTTCGTCGGGCACGTCGAAATCGCGGATCAGTCGCGGTGGAATCGCGCCGCCACAGGGTTTCGGTCGTCCGGCGCGATCGAGCAGCAGCACCGACCTCCCGCTGGCCGCGAGCTGGCGTGCAGCGGTCGCGCCGGAAGGCCCGCCACCGACGACGACGACATCGAACGATTCGGTCTCACTGGGTGGCAGGTTCATGCAGCTTTCTCCCCATTGGTCATCGCATTCGCGAGGTCGGCAAGCGGCCTGGACGATTGCGACGATACGGTCGATTGGTGGACACCTGCAGCGATCACTGCGGCGACCATGAACAGCAGTCCTTCGACTGCAAAGACGATTCCATAGGCCATGCCCTGCGAGTCGAGCAGCACGCGCGCGAGGTCGCTTCCGGCGGCGCCGAGAAAGCCGCCGACGCCGAACGCGATGGCCTGTGCCGCACCCCACAACCCCATGCGCACGCCTTCCCGCGACTCTCTACCCGCGCCGGCCAGGGCCATCATCGAGCCGATCGCCGCAACCGCGAACGCGCCGTTCGAGGCGCCGAGCAGAAACACGTTGAGCGAGAGCGGCCAGCCCGGACCAACCCAGCCGGCGACGGCCAGACCTGCCAGTGCGAATGATGAGGCGATGCAGCCGAGGATGGTCCATGTGCGCAGCGAACCGAGACGCGGTCCGCCGATGATCGAGCACGCCACCGCAACGAGGATCATGCCAAGCAGTACGCCGCTGTTCTGGACGCCGGAAAGCTGTGTCGATTGTCCCGGCGTCATGCCGAACACCGAGCCGGCGAACGGCTCGAGGATCAGATCCTGCGCGCTGTAGGCAAGCATCGAGACGAACACGAATCTCGTGAAGCGGCGCGCCTGCGGCTCGCTCCAGACCTGCGCAAGCGCTTCGCGAAAGGCCGGCTTGACCACGACCGCGGCGGCATCGCCGACGACGATCGGTCGCACTGGCGGCTCGAGGCCGCGCACGACCAGCAAAGTCAGCGCCAGCGCGACGATCGAGACCACGGCGGTGATGGCGACGAGGCGACTGGCCGAGTACGGATCGAGGACCTTGCCGACCGCCAGCGTGGTGACGACGAAGCCGAGGATCATCATCACCCAGACCACGGTTGCCGCCGCGGCGCGGCGGCGCTCGACGACGCGCTTGGCGAGCAACACGAGCAGCGAGGTTCCGGCAGCGCCGACGCCGACACCGATCAGCATGAAGGCGATCGCCGCCAGCACGATGCCGGCGCTCACGTTGGTCTCCATCCAGCCGATCGCGATCGCTGCGAGCACCGCGCCGATGCCGAGCGTGACAATGCCGCCGATGATCCATGGCGTGCGCCGTCCGCCGACGTCTGATCCGTAACCGAATCGCGGACGCAACATCTGCACCGCGTAATGCAGTAGCACGAGTGCGCCAGGCAGCATCGCCGGCAGCGCCAGTTCGACGACCATGATGCGGTTCATGGTCGAGGTCGACAGCACGACGATCGAGCCAAGCGCGGTCTGCACGAGGCCGAGCCTGACGATGCCGCCCCAACCGAGCATGGCGGCGCTCATGCGCCGGCCTTGACGAGGTCGCGCAGTGCAAATGCGCTGACCAGCATGCCGATCACGTACAAGGTGACGCCGAGCCCGCTGTACCAGATGGCACGCTCGAATGGACTCTGCAGAAACCGCCACATCAGCGCGAGTTGCGCAACCAGCAGAGCACCGACCGCGATCGCGTAGCCGTCCTGGCCCCAGAACATCAACTGGAAGACAACGACGACCTGGGCCAGCGCCATGAACGCGCACGCGACCAGAGCAGCGCCGTCGGCACCGAGCAGGACCGGCAACGAATCGATGCCCATCTTCTCGTCGCCGACCATCGACTTGAAATCGTTGAGCGTCATGATGCCGTGCGCACCTAGGCTGTAGACCACCGCGAGCAGGATCGAGCGCGGGTCGGGCATCGTGCCGGCGACCATGACGGCACCACCGGTGACCCATGCGAGACCTTCATAACTGAAACCACAGGCGGCATTGCCGAGCCAGCCGTTGCGCTTCAGTCGCAACGGCGGCGCACTGTAGGCCCAGGCGAGCACGAGTCCGACCACGGCGGCGCCGAAGCCCCATGGACCGAGCAGCGATGCAACGAGCAGGGACAGGCCAGTCCACAGGATGGCCAGATACAAGCCCCAGCGCCCGGGCACTCGCCCCGACGGAATCGGCCGTTTTGGTTCGTTGATGGCGTCGACATGGCGATCGAACCAGTCATTGACCACCTGGCTGGTCGCGCACACGAGCGGTCCGGCCAGAATGATGCCGACAATGATCAGCAGCCAGTTGCCTTGCGCCGGCATGCCCGACGCCACCGCACCGCAGGCGAACGCCCACATCGGCGGGAACCAGGTGATCGGCTTGAGGAGTTCCGCAACGGCAGAAAGGGCAGGCCGAGCCATGCAAATCCAGGAGAAGACGCGCGATCGAGGGTTGCACATGACACCGCAACCTGTCCAGCCTTGTTGACACCGATATCGACGTCCACGGCTGCGGCCGATTGACCGACCCCGCCGAGACCGTGCGCGAGCGTAATCCGCGTCAGCCCGGCGGATTCTCGTCGGCGTCGGTCGCCGGATCGATCAGACCATAACGGCGCAGTTTGACGTAGAGGCTCTGCCGACTCAGACCGAGCACCTCGGCTGCCGACGCGCGGTTGTCCTGGGTCAGCTGCAGCGCGGCTTCAATGCACAGTTTCTCGATCAGGTCGGTGGCATCGCGGACCAATTCCTTGAGTGGCACGCGGCCAACCAGTTCGGTCAACTGCTCGACCGAGCGCGGCTGATGGACCGCACTCTCGATCACGTCGGCGGTCACTCGCCGGCCAACGTTGCGGATGTTGAAGCCGAGACAGGGCGGGTCAGCCATCGGGATCGAGACACCCGATATTTCCACATCGGCGGCCGCGCCGTGCTCACCGGTCAGGGTGGTCGAGAACAGGCGGATCGTGCCGTGCTGGCGCAGGTTGGCCATGAGCACGCTGAAATCCACGCGCGAACGACCGATCCAGCGATCGAGCGACTCGCCGCGCACCTGTGATTCAGAGGGCATCTGGGCAAGATCGAGAAAGGCGCGATTGGATGCAACGATGTTGCCATCGATGTCGGTGACGGCGAACGCATCAGCGGAATGCTCGACGGCCCTGAGGACGGTCCTCGGCAGCATCGCGTTGCCGACCTCGGCACGCGCCGCGGAAATCCGCAGCAGGTACAGCGCGTCGTTGCCTTGCCGGAAATAGAACGACGACACCGAGTACTCGCGGCGGTCGGCACCCAAGCGTATCGAGACGTCATCTGCACGCACTGCGGTGCGCACGCCGGCGATCAAGGTGTGCACGACGTGCACGCTTTCAGCACCGAAACATTCGACCAGCGTGCGTCCGACGACGCGTTTGCCCGCTTCGCCGAGCAAGTCGCCCGCGGTTGGATTCGCCTCGATCACCTTCTCGGTGGCGGCATCGATGATGAGGATCGCCTCGGAAGACATCTGGAACAGCACGCGGTAACGCGTTTCGACATTGCGCAGTCGCCAGTAGTCGCGCTCCATCGACTGTTGCGCGTCGACCAGCCGCTGTTGCAGGTTGGCCATGTCGCGCAGGTCGCGCCCGAACACGACGATGCGTCCCTGACTGCCGAGCTTGACCGCGGAGTACAGCACGGGCACGTCGGCACCGCGCGTGGAACTGTGATTGACGTGGCGCCATTTGTGGTCGCCATTGCTGCCGGCATCGCGCAACAGCGCTTCCACCTTTGACCGGCTATCCGGAGTGACCGTCTCGATCCACGGCTGGTCGATCCATTTTCGGTAGCCCTCGCGCGCCATCTCGGCGCTGCCGAACGACACGTCGAGAACGACGCCATCGGCATCGAGCACCAGCGAGACATCGGCCGCCGCCGACACCAGAGCCGCCGCCGCCGCCGCGTCGAGACTGCCCAGCACGACGCCAGGGCTTTCGACGGGGATCACGCGCGTCGCTCATTTTTCGACATGGACCTCAACGACCTCGAGCCTGCGTTCCAGCACCCACCCTCCAAAGCATTGCCACACGAGATCGTGCCGGTTCCCGCCTCAGCGTTCGCGCAGCGTGACCAGCATTTCCGCATGCGCGAGCGCATCGCGCGGATCACACGCACAGGCATCCGCGCCGAGCCCATTGGCGAACTCCGGATGCGCATCGAAAACCTGTCCACCAATCATCATTCCGACCCTGGCATTGCGCGATACCTTGCGCAGGTCGGCCAGGTCGGCCACGAGCAGCGGCAGGCGAGCTTCGCAGGTTGCCGAAATGTCGATCACGTCGAACCAGTTCGAGCCGACGATATCGAGCAACTGCGCGCGTGAACGCGGTGGCGCGCGCCACACTTCCCAGCCGGCGCGATGAAAGAACTCGGCGGAAAGGCAACGATAGAACTCGGTGACCATGTAGACGCCAAGCATGCTCTGTTCACCCGGCGCAGATAGCAGCAGCGCCTTCGGACCCTGCGGGCGACACTCGCCTTCGTCCGAAAACTCCGGACTGAGCTCGCGCAGCACCTGTTGCAGGTGAAGCATGCCTATCGCGATTTCCTCGTAATGACAGAGATCGGCCTCCCACAGATCCGACAGGCGACGCGCCGCCGGCATCAGCAGGTCGAGATAGATCGATTCGAGTGGCACGTCGCTGGCGCGGCGTCTGGCGACCGACTCGAACGCCGCCGTCATCTCCGGCGCCATGATCAGGTCGGTGAAGGCAATGACGTCGGCCGTATTCAGCCCGCCGTCCGCTGCGGAGGTCACAAGCGGCGACCGCTGCGTGCGGTGCGCCACCATCAATCGCGGGATGACCTCGCACTGAAGTGTTCGCGCCAGAGCCCCGGGCGAACCTGCGTCGTCGGCGACTACACCATGCGCGGCATGTGCCGCGGCTGCGGCTCCACTTCCACTGCGCAGGCTTTCCGCATCATTGTTCCATGCACCCTCGCGGGCTGCGTGGTCCTGTCTCAAGCCGTTCATCTGGTTTCCTCCCCCAAACACGCGACGATTGGAACGCTTCGTCGCTGGGGTGAGGCTCTGGGCTGCCTGAAGCGCCCGGTCCACCCTCGTTTCAGGTCTCTGCCGACTCGGCCGACCCGTTTTTGGCGACGAACCCTTGCCTTCACGAAGATGAATGCCGGGTGAAGTTTCACCCGCTTCAAGGCAATCCGGATCGTCCCACCGAAGGCGAGGTTCGTCAACTTGGGTTTTGAGTACTGCGTTCAAAGAGTGTCAACTCAACTGGACGTCTTATTTTGTTGACAGTATCAGACTGCAGGACTAGATTCGAGCGGTATCGAAGATGAGCAGCAGAGCATGCGCCAGCGGCAGCAAAGAGCACCTCTTTACACTGAGGCAGAGCGTCAACGCCGGGACGGGTCGAGCTGGACCCTGGTACAGGGGATCCTCGCCCCGGTTCAGTTCCTCGTGTTCATCGTCAGCGTCGGTCTTGTCCTGCGCTTCCTGTTCACGGGCGATGGTGAGCAGGCGGCGGTCGTCTCGATCGTCGTCAAGACGCTGGTCCTGTACCTGATCATGGTCACTGGAGCGATATGGGAAAAGGTCGTGTTCGGCCGCTACCTGTTTGCTCCCGCGTTCTACTGGGAAGACGTCTTCAGCATGCTCGTGCTGGCTCTGCACACGGCCTACCTCGTGGCATTGGCGCTGGACGCGCTCGGATCGACGGGACGCATGTATCTGGCCCTCGCGGCGTACTTCACCTATGTGATCAACGCAGGCCAGTTCCTGCTCAAGCTGCGGGCCGCGCGACTCGACATGGCAGCGATGGCGCAGTCGAACCGTGGCGCGCCACTGGCGGTGGCCAAATGACTGACGCAATCGCGCTCTCGCCGCCGCGTGCGGCGGGCTGCAACGACATCCCGATCCTGCGCGAGCGCGGCCAGCGTGAAGTGTTTTGCGGGCTGACCGGAATCATCTGGCTGCACCGCAAGATCCAGGACGCTTTCTTCCTGATCGTTGGATCGCGCACCTGCGCGCATCTGATGCAGTCGGCAGCCGGAGTCATGATCTTCGCCGAACCGCGTTTCGGCACGGCGATCATCGAAGAGCGCGATCTGGCCGGCCTAGCCGATGCCAATGAAGAGCTCGATCGCGTCGTCACCACCCTGCTCGCGCGTCGTCCCGACATCCGCCTGCTGTTTCTGGTTGGCTCGTGTCCGTCCGAAGTGATCAAACTCGACCTGTCACGCGCCGCTGCACGACTCTCGGCCAATCACGCATCGTCGGTACGCATCCTCAACTACTCCGGCAGTGGCATCGAAACCACGTTCACGCAAGGCGAGGATGCATGCCTTGCTTCGATGGTGCCGTGCCTGCCAGCAGAACCCGCCAACGCGGAAACCGCCCTGCTCGTGGTCGGCGCACTGGCCGACGTTGTCGAGGACCAGTTCCGGCGTCATTTCGAGCAACTCGGTATTGGCCCGGTGCATTTCCTGCCGCCGCGCAACTCGCAGTTGCTGCCACCGGTGGGGCCGAACACCCGCTATCTGCTGGCGCAGCCGTTTCTTGCCGAAACCGCGCGCGAGCTCGAAGATCGTGGCGCCACGCGCATCCCGGCATTGTTTCCACTCGGCGTCGAGGGAACCACCTCGTGGCTCAAGGCGGCCGCCGATGTCTGGGGCGTCGCCGACGAACAGTTCCGCAGCGTCACTGCCGCGGCGCATGATCGCGCCGTTCGCGCGGTCGCGCGCTATCGCGAGCAACTGGCGGGCAAGCGCATCTTCCTGTTTCCCGATTCGCAACTGGAAGTGCCGCTGGCGCGATTCCTCGCCAACGAACTCGGCATGCAGCTCGTCGAGGTTGGCACGCCGTTCCTGCATCGCCAGCATCTGGCCGAGGAACTCGCCTGCCTGCCGGCACAGACGCGACTGAGCGAAGGCCAGCATGTCGAGCGTCAACTGGACCGCTGTCGCGCCGAACGGCCGGATCTGGTTGTCTGCGGCCTCGGCCTCGCCAATCCACTCGAAGCCGAGGGAATGACGACCAAGTGGTCGATCGAACTCGTTTTCACGCCGATCCAGGGTTACGAGCAGGCCGCCGACCTGGCCGAGCTGTTCGCGCGCCCGCTGGTGCGACGCATGAAGCTGGTGGCATGACATGCAGCTGACGCTCTGGACCTATGAAGGCCCGCCGCACGTCGGCGCGATGCGCGTCGCCACCGCGATGCGCGAGGTGCACTACGTTCTTCATGCACCGCAAGGCGATACCTATGCGGATCTGCTGTTCACGATGATCGAGCGGCGCAACCGCCGTCCACCGGTCACCTACACGACATTCCAGGCGCGCGACCTCGGCGGCGATACCGCCGAGCTGTTCAAGAACGCCGCACTCGAGGCCTACGAGCGTTTCCAGCCGAAAGCGATGCTGGTCGGTGCATCATGCACGGCCGAACTCATCCAGGATGACCCTGGTGGCCTTGCGCTCGCTCTCAATCTGCCAATTCCGGTGGTCGCGCTCGAACTGCCTTCGTACCAGCGCAAGGAGAATTGGGGCGCGTCGGAAACCTTCTACCAGCTCGTGCGCGCGTGCGCCGGGCCGTCGATGCCGCCGCCCGGAACGGTGCGCGCGCCACGCGCGGAAGGTCAGCGCGCACGCTGCAACATCCTCGGACCGACAGCGCTCGGCTTTCGCCATCGCGATGACCTGCGCGAGATAAGCGGCTTGTTGAACCGGCTCGGTGTCGACGTGCATGTGACCGCGCCGCTCGATGCAACGCCAGCTGATCTGGCCAGACTCGGCGAAGCCGATTTCAACGTTGTCCTGTATCCCGAGATTGCCGGCCAGGCGGCGACCTGGCTGCAACGCTCATTCGCGCAACCGAGCGTGAAGACGATTCCGATCGGCGTCGGCGCGACGCGCGAGTTCATCGCCGAAGTCGCACACCTCGCGGGTATCGATGCGTCGACATTGCTCGAGGATCCCGGATCACGTTCGGTCTGGTATTCACGCAGTGTCGATTCGACCTACCTGACCAACAAGCGCGTGTTCGTGTTCGGCGACGCCACGCATGCGGTCGCAGCGGCGCGCTTCGCCAGTGAGGAACTCGGCTTCTGCGTCGTCGGCATCGGCACCTACAGCCGCGAGTTCGCGCGCGAGGTTCGCGAGGCAGCGGTCAAATACGGTGTCGAGGCGTTGATCACCGACGACTACCTGCAGATCGAGGCCAAGGTTGCCGAACTGCAGCCGGAACTCGTGCTCGGCACGCAGATGGAGCGCCACATCGCCAAGCGCCTCGGCATTCCGTGTGCGGTGATTTCTGCGCCGGTGCACGTGCAGGACTATCCGGCGCGCTACTCGCCACAGATGGGTTTCGAAGGCGCCAACGTGCTGTTCGACACCTGGGTGCATCCGCTCATGATGGGTCTCGAAGAGCATCTGATCACGATGTTCCGTGACGACTTCGAGTTCCATTCAGACGCCGCTCCCTCGCATCTTGGCGGCGCCGTCAGCGAGAAGCGCAGTGACGTCCAGACGGCGCCTGTCGAGAGCCTCGTCAGCGCGGTCAATGCGGACATTGCGGCGCCCGCTGCAACGACTCTGGCATGGGCAGTCGACGCCGAGATCGAGCTGAAAAAGATACCGTTCTTCGTGCGCGGCAAAGCACGCAGGAATACCGAGCGCTTCGCTATGGAGCGTGGCGTGACAATGATTACGGTGGAGGCGCTCTACGATGCCAAGGCTCACTTCGGCCGCTGATCCAGTCGCACCGGTGCACGTCGTCCTGGTGACGATGGACAACCATCTTGCGAGCGCGACGGACCGCGCACGGGCAGTGCTGGCCAGGCAGATCCCGGGGCTGACCCTGAGCATGCATACGGCGGCGGAATGGGGCAGCGATCCGGAAGCACTGGAACGTTGCCACGCCGACATCGCGCGCGGTGACATCATCGTCAACACGATGTTGTTCATGGACGACCACGTCAAGGCCGTGTTGCCCGCGCTGCAGGCCCGCCGCGACCATTGCGATGCGATGATCGGCTGCATGTCCGCGGGCGAAGTCACGCGCCTGACACGCATCGGTCGCTTCGACATGGAAGCCAAGCAGAGCAGCGCGATGGCATTCCTCAAGCGCCTGCGACCGAAACCGAAGGTCGGTGAAGCGTCGTCGAGCGGCGCCAAGCAGATGCGCATGCTGCGCCGCCTGCCAAAAGTGCTGCGCTTCATACCGGGTGCGGCGCAGGATGTGCGTGCGTATTTCCTCACCCTGCAGTACTGGCTCTGCGGCTCGGAAGACAACGTCGTCAACATGGTGCGCATGCTGCTCGACCGCTACGCCGACGGCGAGCGTCGCCCGTTGCGCGGCACGCTCAAGCACGACATGCCGATCGAATATCCTGAAGTTGGCGTCTACCACCCACGCCTGCGCGGCACCTTTTCCGAGTCGGCCAGCGCCCTGCCCAAGGCGGGTGACCGCGGCACGGTCGGCTTGCTGATCATGCGTTCGTATCCATTGGCCGGGAACACCGGGCATTACGACGGCGTGATCAAGGCGTTCGAGGATCGCGGCATGAATGTCGTCCCGGCGTTCTCCAGCGGGCTCGACTCGCGTCCGGCAGTCGAACAGTTCTTCATGAAGGACGGCAAGGCCTGCGTCGATGCGGTGGTGTCGCTGACCGGCTTCTCGCTGGTCGGCGGCCCGGCCTACAACGACTCGAAAGCGGCCGAGGACATACTCGCCAGGCTCGACGTGCCCTATATCGCCGCGCATCCGGTCGAGTTCCAGACGCTCGAGACCTGGGCCGGGTCAGAGCGCGGACTGCTGCCGGTCGAATCAACAATCATGGTCGCGATTCCCGAACTCGACGGCGCCACCAGCCCGATCGTGTTCGGTGGTCGTTCCGATTGCGCGGGAGCGGTGTGCACCGGCTGCCATCGCGCCTGCGTGTTCCCGCCTTCGAATGCCAGTCGCGACATGCAATCGTGCGTGGAGCGTGCGGAAATGCTCGCCGCGCGGGTCGACAAGCTGGTGAGCCTGCGCCGCGCGAAGCGCGCGGAGCGCAAGGTCGCCGTCGTGCTGTTCAATTTTCCGCCCAACGCCGGCAATACCGGCACCGCTGCGCATCTCGCCGTATTCGAGTCGCTGTTCGAGACAATGAAGGGCATGCAGGCATCGGGCTACACGATCGACGTTCCCGAAAGTGTCGATGCCTTGCGCGACCGGCTGATCCACGGCAATGCCGAACGCTATGGATCGCCGGCCAACGTCCATCACCGCGTGCCGGTTGACGAACATGTTCGCCGCGAGACCTGGCTGCCCCAGATCGAGGCGACCTGGGGCCCGGCTCCCGGCAAGCAGCAGAGCGATGGTCGTTCACTGTTCGTGCTGGGCGAGCGCTTCGGCAATGTATTCGTCGGCATCCAGCCTTCGTTCGGCTACGAAGGCGATCCGATGCGCCTGCTGTTCGAAAAGGGGTTCGCACCGACCCACGCGTTTTCGGCGTTCTATCGCTGGCTGCGCGAGGATTTCGGCGCCGACGCCGTGCTCCATTTCGGCACCCACGGCGCGCTCGAGTTCATGCCCGGCAAGCAGGTTGGATTGACTGCCTCATGCTGGCCGGAGCGCCTCATCGGCAATCTGCCGAACGTCTACCTGTACGCGGCGAACAACCCTTCCGAGGGTGCGATTGCCAAGCGTCGCTCACAGGCGACGCTGATCAGCTACCTGACGCCACCGGTTGCCGAAGCGGGGCTGTATCGTGGACTTGTCGATCTCAAGGCATCGATCGAACGCTGGCGCGGACTTGATCCGGATTGCGACAACGAACATGCCGAACTGGCGACGCTGATCCAGGCCCAGGCGTCGGAACTCGACCTCGCCAAACCCGAGCCGCAGTGGGGCACGGAGGCCGTACTGCGCATCGCCAGACTCAACGAAGCGATTCTCGAGGTCGAGTACGCGCTCATTCCGCATGGCCTGCATGTGGTCGGCCAGGCACCGAGTGTCGAAGACCGCATCGACATGCTCGCTTCACTCGCCGACGCGTCGCACGGCATGCGCCCGTCGAAACTGGCGATCGCGGCACTGATCGCCGGCAAGTCGCCGGCCGAAGCGCTCGACAGCGTCGGTGCACCGGTCGATGTGAAATCACTCGCCGTGTTCGCCGAGCTCGAACAGGCCAATGCGCTGATGCGCGACGACCATGAACTCGGCGCGATACTGCATGCACTCGAAGGCGGCTTCATCCGCCCCGCCCCGGGCGGCGACCTGCTGCGCACGCCGGCGATCCTGCCGACCGGGCGCAACCTGCACGGCTTCGATCCGTTCCGCATCCCGAGCGCATTCGCGATCGAGGATGGCGCACGCCAGGCGCAAGTGCTGCTCGAACGCTATGCCGCCGACAGCGAGAAATTTCCGGAGTCGATCGCGCTCGTGCTGTGGGGAACCGACAACCTCAAGACCGAAGGCGGGCCGATCGCGCAGGCGCTGGCGTTGATGGGAACGCGGCCACGCTTCGACGGTTACGGCCGTCTGACCGGCGCCGAACTGATTCCGCTGGATGTTCTGAAGCGTCCGCGCGTCGATGTCATGATCAGCCTGTCGGGCATCTTCCGCGACTTGCTTCCGCTGCAGATCAAGATGCTCGCCGAAGCGGCCTACCTGTGTGCAACCGCCGATGAGCCGATCGAATCGAACTTCGTGCGCAAGCACGCACTGAACTACCAGGTTCAGCACGGATGCGACATCGAAACGGCGGCGCTGCGCGTCTACGGCAATGCCGATGGCGCCTACGGCGCCAACGTCAACCATCTGGTCGAGAATGGTCGCTGGGAAGACGAAGACGAGATCGCCGAAACCTACACGCGCCGCAAGAGCTTCGCGTTCAACCGCGAAGGCATGCCATCGCAGCAGACGGCCTTGCTCAAGAGTACGCTTGCCGACATCGACCTCGCCTACCAGAATCTCGATTCGGTCGAGCTCGGCGTGACCACGGTCAACAACTACTTCGACACACTCGGCGGCATCAGTCGCGCGGTCACGCGCGCACGCGGCGCTACCCCGCCTGTGTACATCAGCGACCAGACCAAGGGCAGCGGCACGGTACGCTCGCTGTCGGAGCAGGTCGCGCTCGAATCGCGCACGCGCGTGCTCAATCCGAAATGGTATGAGGGCATGCTCAAGCACGGCTACGAAGGCGTGCGCCAGATCGAGGAGCACGTGACCAATACCATGGGCTGGTCGGCAACCACCGGACAGGTACAACCGTGGATCTACCAGCAGCTCGCGCAAACCTTCATGCTCAATCCGGAGATGCGCGAGCGTCTCTCGAAGCTCAACCCGACCGCGTCGGCCAAGGTGGCCAACCGGTTGCTTGAGGCGCAACAACGCCGATACTGGCAACCTGATGAAGCAACACTTGAAGCACTACGCAATGCGACCCTTGAAGTCGAGGATCGTCTCGAAGGCATTCACTCACTGGCAATCGCATGAACGAAATCATTGAACTCCCCGCAACCCCCGTGCGTCGCTCGCCGGGCCGTACCGATGGCGAAGGCAGCCTGCAGGTCGCGCTCGATCCGAACATGAAGATCGATACCGCCAAGGTCTTTGCCGTCTACGGCAAGGGCGGCATCGGCAAGAGCACAACCTCGTCAAACCTTTCGGTCGCGTTTTCCAAACTTGGCAAACGCGTGCTGCAGATCGGCTGCGATCCGAAACACGACTCGACCTTCACGCTGACCAAGCGGCTGGTGCCGACCGTGATCGACATCCTCGAAGGTGTCGACTTCCACGGCGAAGAGCTGCGCCCGGAAGACTTCGTCTTTCCCGGCTACAACGGCGTCATGTGTGTGGAAGCGGGCGGGCCACCGGCCGGTACCGGTTGTGGTGGCTATGTGGTTGGCCAGACCGTAAAGCTGCTCAAGGAACACCACCTGCTTGAAGATACCGACGTGGTCGTCTTCGACGTGCTTGGTGACGTCGTCTGCGGCGGTTTCGCATCGCCCCTGCAACACGCCAACCGCGCGCTTGTGGTCGCTGCCAACGACTTCGATTCGATCTTCGCGATGAACCGCATCATCGCCGCGATCAACTCGAAATCGAAGAACTACGGCGTGCGCCTGGCCGGCGTGATCGCCAATCGCAGCCGCGAGACCGACCAGATCGACAAGTACAACAACGCGATCGGCATGAAGACGCTGGCGCAGTTCCCGGACCTCGACGTGATCCGTCGCAGCCGCCTGAAGAAGTCCACGTTGTTCGAGATGGAATATTCGCCGGAACTCGAAGCCGTGCAGAACGAGTACATGCGCCTCGCCGAGATGCTCTGGAACGGCGCCGAGCCGCTGAACATCTTCCCGATGCGCGACCGCGACATCTTCGACCTGCTGGGCTTCGAGTGATGGGGGACGATTCCTACCTGCAGCGACGCGGACAGCTCGAAACCTATTTCGACCGGACTGCGGCGGACGCCTGGGCACGACTGACGTCAACCGCGAAGGTCAGCCGTATCCGGGAAACCGTGCGCGCCGGTCGTGACCGCATGCGCAACACGCTGCTTGATGGCTTGCCGATGGATCTGCGTGGCAAGCGCCTGCTTGATGCGGGTTGCGGCACTGGAGCATTGTCGGTCGAGGCCGCCCTGCGCGGCGCCGAAGTCGTCGCCATTGATCTGTCCGCCACCCTGGTCAAACTGGCCGAGGAACGCATTCCTAAAGTGCTCGGTGAAGGTCGCATCACGTTTCATGTTGGCGACATGCTCGATGCATCGTTCGGCGAGTTCGATCACGTGGTCGCAATGGACTCGCTGATCCACTATCGCGCCGCCGACATGGTCGACGCGCTGCAGGCGCTGATCGCACGCACGCGCGCGAGCGTGCAGTTCACGTTCGCACCGAAGACACCGCTGCTGACCGTCATGCACAACGTCGGCAAGCTGTTCCCACGCGGCGATCGTGCACCGGCGATCGAGCCGGTGTCGGAGGCGACACTCGCGCGCGAAATGGCGCGGCGGGCTTCGTTCTCGGGCTGGAAGAGCGCCCGCAGTACGCGCATCAAGAGCGGCTTCTACACCTCTCATGCACTGGAGCTCGTGCGCCGGTGAAGCTCAACGACGCCCTGGCCAAACGCTGGACCCGGCTGGCGCCGGAGTTGCTCCCGTTTGCCGATGCTGCCACGCCCGAGTTGCCGCTTGGACGCCTGTTGCGGCTATCACTGTTCCAGGTTTCTGTCGGCATGGCCATCGCCTTGCTGGTCGGCACGCTCAATCGCGTCATGATCGTCGAGCTCGCCGTTCCTGCGGCACTGGTCGGCATCATGATCGCGTTGCCGCTGGTATTCGCACCGTTCCGCGCGCTGATCGGTTTCCGTTCCGATACGCATCGCTCGGTACTCGGCTGGCGCCGCGTGCCCTACATCTGGTTCGGCTCGCTGCTGCAGTTCGGTGGTTTCGCGATCATGCCGTTCGCGCTGATCGTGCTGTCGGGCGATACCAATGGCCCGATTCTCTACGGGCAGATCGCGGCTGCGCTGGCCTTCCTGCTGGTCGGCGCCGGCATGCACACGACGCAGACGGTTGGACTGGCGCTCGCCACCGACCTCGCCACCGATGAAGCGCGCCCGCGCGTGGTCGCCCTGATGTGCTCGATGTTGCTGCTCGGCATCGCCATCAGTTCGGTCGTGTTCGGCGTGCTGCTTGCCGAGTTCAGCCAGCTGCGCCTCATCAAGGTGATCCAGGGCGCGGCGGTGGTCACGATCGTGCTCAATCTGGCTGCGCTGTGGAAACAGGAAGCGCGCAATCCCGAACTGGCGTCGCGCGACCGGGTCATTGCGACCTTCGGTGAATCCTGGAAGTCGCTGAGCGTCGATTCGCTCAGTCGGCGCCGACTCATCGCACTCGGCCTCGGCACCGTCGGCTTCGCCATGCAGGACATCCTTCTCGAGCCTTACGGCGGACAGGTCTTCGGCCTCTCGGTGTCGTCGACGACGATGTTGACCGCGATATGGGCTCTCGCCGGCCTCGGTGGCTTCATCATCGCCGCGCGTGCGCTCGAGAAGTCCTTCGATACCTATCGCATGGCATCGCTCGGAACGATCGCCGGCGCGATCGGCATCACTGCGATCATCTTCGCCGCGCCGACACGCTCGACGGCCTTGTTCACGGCCGGCGTCGGCATCATCGGTTTCGGTGGCGGCCTGTTCGCGCACAGCACACTGACGGCTGCGATGCGTCTCGCACCGATCGGCCAGGTCGGTCTCGCCATCGGCGTCTGGGGCTCGGTACAGGCCACGGCGTCGGGTGGCGCGATGGCCCTCAGCGGCGTCTTGCGCGACACGTTCAACAGCTTCGCCGCCAGCGGACAATTCGGCGCCGCGCTGAATGGCCCGGCGACCGGCTACGGCATCGTCTTCACCCTCGAGATTCTCCTCATGTTCGCTACGCTCGTCGCATTGGGTCCGCTGGTTCGACCCAACTCGCGCGAGGCCAAGGCGTTTCCAGCCGATTCGGCGCGTACGTCGAATCACCCCATCAGTTCCCTCAGCAGGGAGATCGTCACGTGAGCCCAGGCGCCATTACCTCATCCATCGACATTGCACAGGTCGTTCTCTATCTTTTCTGGTTCTTTTTCGCCGCTCTGATCTTCTATCTCCGGCGCGAAGACAAGCGCGAGGGCTATCCACTCGAGGACGCCAACGCGTCGCCCGGATCATTGCGCGACGGCTTTCCGGGACGACCGGACGCGAAGACCTTCGTGCTCGCGCACGGCGGCACGCGCACAGTACCCGCCGAGTCGAACCCGGCCGCGCGCCGGTCGCTCAACGCGACGCCCACCGGCACGTGGGAGGGAGCGCCGATTGAGCCGACCGGCAACCCGATGCTCGCCGGCGTCGGCCCGGGTTCGTGGGCGGATCGCCCCGACGAGCTCGACATGACCTACGAAGGCGAGCCTAAGATCGTGCCGTTGCGTGTCGATCCTGACTACAACCTCGACCATCGTGATCCGGATCCGCGCGGCAAGGAAGTCATTGGCGGCGATGGCAAGGTCGGCGGCATCGTCACCGATATCTGGGTCGATCGATCCGAACGCCTGTTCCGTTACCTCGAAGTGGAGGTTCCCGGAGGCCGTCGCGTCCTGCTCCCCGTGAACTTCTCGAAGATCAACGATCGCGGCATCGTGCGGGTGGGCTCGATCATGGCGGCCCACTTCGCCGACGTGCCGGGCTTGCGCAATCCCGACCAGATCACGATGCTCGAAGAAGAAAAGATCGTCGCCTATTACGGTGCCGGTACGCTGTATGCCGATCCGTCGCGGCTGGAGCCGTGGTTGTGACTCACGAAGCTGCAACGACGGTCAAGGAGCTGCCGGAAGCATTGCCGGAGGGTGAGCGTATCCTCTGGCAAGGCGGTCCGGCGTGGCGATCGCTGTGGCGCCGCGCATTCCATGGCCGCACCATCGCCATCTATTTCGCGGCATTGATCCTGCTGCGCGGAATCAACGTGTGGTGGGGCGGCGGAAGCCTGCTCGATGCGATCGTGGCGATGGCCTGGTTGCTGCCGGCGGCATTGTTCGCGCTGGCCGTGGTGACCGTCGTGGCATGGCTGACGGCACGTGCGTCGTGGTACACGATCACCGACCGCCGCGTCGTCATGCGCATCGGCATCGTCCTCGAAGTGACCTACAACTTCCCGTTCAAGGTCATCGACGAAGTCGGCCTGCGCGTCTACGCCGACGGCACCGGTGACCTGCCACTGTGCTTCATGCCCGGTGAGCAGATCGCCTATGTGCACCTGTGGCCGCACGCGAAGCCATGGCATTTGCGTCGCACCCAGCCGATGATGCGCTGCATACCCGACGCGACCAGTATCGCGGCGCTGTTGTCGGGCGCGATGGCCGCACGCACCGGTGGCTCGGCATTGCCGATCCATGCCAGTGCCGTGGCCGGGCCGACCGGCCGTGAACGCAGCCATGCAACGACCAGTGCGGCCTGATTGCGGAGTTTCGACATGAGTGAACATTCCCACCACATGACCTTCCCGAAAGTGCCGCTGTACGCGGCCTTCGCCTTGATTCTGCTCGCGATCGTGCTGGTCATCGGCGTGCGCCTCACCGGCGTTGGCGAATTGCGCACGCCGCAGAAGGAAGTAGTCGCCGAAAGAATGCTGCAATTCGACGACCATCAGGACGGCAGCATTTCAGTCAGGGATGCGCGCACCGATGAAGTGATCGAACGGATCGAACCGGGCACCAACGGTTTCCTGCGCAGCACCGTGCGCGGGCTAGCCCGCGACCGCTGGCGTGACGGCATCGGACGCGAACCGTCATTCCGCCTGACCGGCCGCAGCGACGGACGCCTGCTGCTCGAGGATCCGGCCACCGGACGACTGGTCGATCTCGGTTCGTTCGGCCCGACCAATGCGGCCGTGTTCGCACGTTTCCTTGAAGGTCGCGCACCGAACCGCAACGGCCAGACGGTACCGGGTGCAAGTGCCGACGCGCAGCCATCCGCAATGCAACCCCACGGCCCCGCGATAGCCACTTCGCGCAGCCAGTAAGCGACACGTACAGGAGATTTCGCCATGACAGCCACGGTCGCCGCTCGCGCCCCCAATGAGTCTACCCAGCGCGCACAGCAGGACACGATCCTGTCACCACGGTTCTACACGACCGACTTCGCCGCAATGGACCGCATCGACGTCGCGCCAATCCGCGCGCAGTGGGAAACGCTGATGGCGGAATTCGAGACTGACATCAACGGCGACCATTTCCAGCGCCCGGCCAATCTCGACAAGGACTATTCGCATCTGCCGCCCGGGCTTTACGAAGAGTTCGTCGATTTCCTGATCAGTTCGGTCACCGCGGAATTTTCCGGTTGCGTGCTGTATTCGGACATCAAGAAGAAAACCACCAATCCCGACATGCAGAAGCTGTTCGGCTACATGGCCCGCGACGAAGCACGGCATGCCGGCTTCATCAACCAGTGGCTCAAGGATTTCGGCATTGCCGTCGACCTCGGCTTCCTGACGCGCGCCAAGAAGTACAAGTACTTCAATCCGAAGTTCATCTTCTACGCGACCTACCTGTCCGAGAAGATCGGCTATGCGCGCTACATCACGATCTTCCGCCAGATCGAGAAGCATCCCCAATTGCGCTTTCATCCGATCTTCCAGTGGTTCGATCGCTGGTGCAACGACGAGTTCCGCCATGGCGAAGCGTTCGCACTGCTGATGCGCGCCAACCCGAAACTCCTGACCGGCATCAACAAGTACTGGATCCGCTTCTTCGTGCTCGCCGTGTTCGCGACGATGTACGTGCGCGACCACGCGCGACCCGAATTGCACAAGGCGCTCGACTTCGATCCGACCGAGTACGACTTCGCGGTGTTCCGCATCACCAGCGAGATTTCCAAGCAGGTGTTCCCACTCACCTTGAATCTCGATGATCCGCGCTTCCGCGCGGGGCTCGAAAGACTGCTGCACATCAACCGCCGCGTCGAGGAAGAAAAGAAGCGTGGTGGCGTACTGTCGTTGATCAAGCGCGGCGGTCTCGGTGCGAGCGCGGCGATCACCTTCGTGCGCCTGTACTTCCTGCCCGCGAACGCCAATAGCCTGCCAGCGGACGTGCGTCTCTCACCGGCCTGGTAACGCCTGAATGTCGATGACTGCGCATGGATGGCCGATCCTGTTCACGCTGTTCCTGTGGTGGTTCAGTACCGGCGCGATCCTTTTTCTGGATGGTCTGCCGAAGCGCACGTATCGCTGGAGCATGACGGGAGCGACGGTGGTGCTGATCGGTGCGCTGTACGCGTTGTCGATCACCTCGACCGATACCAGCGTGGCTGCGGCGTACTGCGCGTTCACCTGCGCGCTGCTGGTCTGGGGCTGGCTCGAGATGTCGTTCCTGATGGGCTTCATCACCGGCACGCGAACCGGTGATTGCCCGCCCGACGCGCAAGGTTGGCGACGCGCGCTGTACGCGTTCGAGACCATCCTCTATCACGAGGCGGCTCTGGTCTGCGGCGCGCTCGTGATCGCGACAATCACGTGGGATGCGCCGAACCAGCTCGGGCTCTGGACATTCCTCGTCCTGCTGTTTTCGCGCGCGAGCACCAAACTCAACCTGTTCCTCGGCGTGCGCAACCTCAGCGAGGAGTTCCTGCCCGAACACCTGCGCTACCTGCAGACCTATTTCACGCGCAAGCCGATGAACCTGCTGTTTCCGCTGTCGGTAACGGTCGGTACCGTACTGGCAGCCGTACTCTGGCAGTCGGCGATGGCGGCGAGTCCTGACGTCGCCACTGCAGCCGGACTCAGTTTCCTCGCCACACTGCTGACACTGGCCGTGCTTGAACACTGGTTCCTGATCGTGCCGATCAATTTTTCGGCAATGTGGAACTGGAGCCTGCGCTCGCATGCAGCGAGCGCGGGCAATGCGGAATCCTCCAGTGCGTGCTCAGGTCAGGCGGATCCTACCGCGCACGAACGTTCGCTCGGTTCGAAGTTCGTCCCCGCCGCGGCAAATCCGTCCACATCGATTCGTCGATAGGTATACGCTGCAACAACACGCGATAGTGACTTTTATCGCCACATGGACGACTGCGTTCCGAATTGTTTGGGTCAGTCCACGGTGAAGCACTTCCGCGTCAGTCGGGGCAATGTCGAGTCGATGGGTCGACGCGTCGTGAAACAGCGTCGATGGTACGAGTGAACGGAAAAAACGTCATGCATGAGACGTCCAGTGAGGCTGGATGGCACGCCATCATCCCATCCCGTATCGATTCCACTGCGATGCGCGCCTGCACGGAGGGTTTGGACATGAACACCAGCGGCCCTGATCATGGTGCTCGCGTCGAGCGGCTGCACGATCTTGGTGTGCTCGACACGCCGCCTGAGCGACTGTTCGATGCACTGACGCGCACGGCGTGTCTGGTCACGGCCGCGCCTATATCCCTGGTCAGCCTGGTCGATCAGCGCCGGCAATGGTTCAAGTCGCGCACCGGTCCCATGGAACTCAGCGAGACTCCGATCGAGATCGCGTTCTGCGCGATAGCGATCCGCACTGATGAACTGCTCGAGATCAGCGACGCAGCGACTGACCCACGATTCGCCGACAACCCGCTGGTGACCCGCGATGGGGTGCGCTTCTACGCCGGTGCGCCGATCGTTCTGGATGACGGAATGCGCATGGGCACCTTGTGCGTCATGGATCATGTCCCGCGCGCGCTGACGCCAGTCCAGCGTAGCGTACTCGTCGAGCTTGCGGCAGCGGTGGCGCAGGCACTGCAGCAAAGATCAGCGGCCGAGCGCCAGCACGAAACGCTGCGCGAACTCGAACAATCCGAACGCGAGCGCGTACGCGAGCATGTCCGTCTCGAACACATGCTCGAAGCGACGCGCGCGGCGTCATGGGAGTGGGATCTGCGCAGCGGGGAAATCCGCTTCGACGATCGCTGGGCCGGCATGCTCGGCTACACGCTGGCGGAACTCGAGCCAATCTCGATCGCCACGTGGCGCGATCTCATGCATGCCGAAGATCTCGCGAACGCAGAGCCTTTTTTTGCACCGTCCGCAACACGGCAATCCCCGTTCCACATGTTCGAGGCGCGCATGCGCCACATGCTCGGACACTGGGTGTGGATCGGTTGGCGCGGCCGCGTCAGCGAATGGCTGGCCGACGGCAGACCTGCGACCTTGATCGGCGCAAGCGTCGACGTGACGCCACGCAAGGAAGTCGAACAGCAACTTCGTGAAAGCCAGGCATTTCTCGATCGCACAGGCCGCGTTGCCGGTGTCGGTGGCTGGGAAATCGATGTCCTCGACGGTACCTTGCGGCTGTCCGAGCAGGCGTGCCGGATTCATGAAATCCCGATCGGAAGCGAACTGTCACTCAGGGAGAGCCTTTCCTACTATGTCGTGGAGGCGAGACCGGTGCTCGAAGCAGCCGTACGCAAATGCATGTCCGACGCCAGGGAGTGGGACCTCGAGTTGCCATTCGTGACAGCTAACGGAAGAAAGATCTGGGTACGCGTGTCTGGGGCGGCAGAAATGCAGGGTGGTCGAGCACGCTGGGTGATCGGTGCGCTGCAGGACATCAGCGTGCGCAAGCGCGCGGTACTGGCGCTCGAACTCAGCGAAAAGCGCTTCCGCAGCCTGTTCGAGAACAGCCTGGGCCTGATCTGCACGCACGACCTCGACGGCACCATCCTCTCGGTCAATCGTGCACTCGCGCAGTCACTGCATTACCCGGTGGCGGAAATCGTCGGCAGGCCGCTGACCGACTTCATGCCGAGAGAGCATCACGCTCTGTTCGAGGAATACCTTGCCCGGATTGCCCATGCCGGTGCCGACTCGGGCACCCTGCATCTCGACTCGGCTGATGGCACGCAACGCGTCTGGCAGTACCACAACACGCTCGACAATGACGGTGACATCCCGTTCGTGCTCGGACATGCTCAGGACATCACCGATCGCGAGCGCATGCAGAAAAAACTGAAGTTCCTGAGCACGCGGGACCCCCTAACCGGCTGCTACAACCGACGCTTCCTCACTGAACTCGAGGGCACCGTCGATGACGAAACCTGGGGCTGCATCGCCATCGATCTCGATCATTTCAAGCGTGTGAACGATGAGTTTGGCCATCAGCGTGGCGATGAAGTGCTGGTCGCCATGGCCCGATTCCTCGATGGCCAGCTGCGTGCGGACGATGTAGTCATCCGTGCCGGAGGCGACGAGTTCTTCGTGCTGGTCAGGCAAGGTGACGAAACGCTCACCGCCGCGATGTGTGAACGCATCCTCGCGAGTCGAGCCCTGGCGCCGATCAGCTTCACGCTTGGCTCCGCCGTGCGTCGTGCCGGCATCACGCTCGAGGAGACGCTTGCGCGGGCCGATGTGAAGCTCTACGAGCAGCGCGCGATGCGCAGGGAATAGGTTCCCTTCCGGGAACGCGGCTGTCGAGGATGCGTTGTCAGGTGACCATCGCCCCGGTAACGTGGCGAACGTGCGGGATGTTGGCCGTGACCGCGTCGGGCCGCATTATCGCTTGCGTTGATTGGATGGAGAGTTGCGCATGACGTTGCGTCTGCTGTGTGTACTGATGGTGCTGGCTGTCGTCGTCGGTCACGCCGACGCTGCGCCACCACCGACCGTGGCCGAGCAGTCCGGCTTCACGCGCACCGGGCGCTACGCGGAAGTCATCGAGCTCTGTTCCGCCTACGCCGTCGCCTATCCGCAGGCAATCCGCTGCGTGGAGTTCGGCCGTACGCCGGAAGGCCGGCCGATGCAGGCGCTGATCGCGAGTGCCGACTCGACACTGACGCCGGCCCTCGCACGAGAGCGCAGGCGCCCGGTATTGCTCGTGCAGGGCGGCATCCACGCCGGCGAGATCGATGGCAAGGACGCGGGTTTCCTCGCCTTGCGCGAACTGCTCGATGGCAGCGCGGCCAAGGGCGCGCTCGGCAAGCTCACGCTCGTCTTCGTGCCGGTGTTCAACGTCGATGGCCACGAACGCTTCGGCGCATGGAATCGTCCGAACCAGCGTGGACCCAGCGAGATGGGCTGGCGCACGACTGCGCAGAATTTCAACCTCAACCGCGATTACATGAAGGCAGATGCACCCGAGATGCAGGCCATGCTGGCGCTGATCCGTGCATGGGACCCGATTGTCTATGCCGACCTGCACGTCACCAACGGCGCAAAGTTCGAGCACGACATCTCGTTCAACGTCGAACCCCTGCATTCGGGCGACGCCGCACTGCGCAAGGCCGGCCATGCGCTGCGCGAGAGCCTGCTCGGAAAGCTCGCTGCGCAGGGATCGTTGCCGTTGCCGTTCTACCCGTCGTTCGTCGACGACGACAACCCTGCCTCCGGCTTCGAGGACGGCGTCGCCGCGCCGCGCTTCTCGCATGGCTACATGCCGCTGCGCAATCGTTTCGGCGTGCTCGTGGAGACACATTCATGGAAGGACTACCCGACCCGTGTGCGCGCCACCCGCAACACGGTCATCGGCCTCGTCGAACTGACGGCAACGCACGGCGCACGCTGGCGCGGCCTCGGCGCCGATGCCGACGTGCGCGCAAAGCGCCTCGGTGGCACCGATGTGCCACTGACCTGGAAGGCAACGGACACGAGCCGCACGATCGAGTTCCGTGGTTACGCCTACACACGAACGCTCTCGGAAGTGTCCGGCGCG
Organism: Lysobacterales bacterium; assembly: GCA_038259445.1. Classification (GTDB taxonomy): domain Bacteria; phylum Pseudomonadota; class Gammaproteobacteria; order Xanthomonadales; family Rhodanobacteraceae; genus Dokdonella. The sequence goes on from JBBSOU010000002.1 coordinate 52,075, forward strand.
CTGATGACGCGCTATGACGAGAAAAGTCCAGAAGTGTGGAGGATTCCACTGAAGGATGATGTGCAGCCGGCGACGTCGGTTGCAGCGCCCCGTGCGGGCTACGTGATTCCGCCGGCCCACGCCGAGCGGGTATCCCGACAGCTCGCACTGCATGGAATCTCGTTGCGCAGGATCGCCATCGATAGGCCGAAGGCCGGTGTGGAGTCATTCCGCGCGCACAAACGGGAGTTTGCTACGAAACCGTTTGAAGGACGCATGCCGGTCGCGCTCGAGGGTTCTTGGCGTGCCGAGGTACGCGACATCGCGGCAGGCTCGCTGTTCGTGCCGATCAACCAGGCCGGCGCGCGCATCGTTGTCGCCCTGCTGGAACCGCAGGCGCCCGACTCGATGGCAGCATGGGGCGACTTCAATGGTGCGTTCGAGCGCAAGGAATACATGGAGGGCTACGTCGCAGAGGAGGTGGCACGCGAGATGCTCGCCAAAGACCCGGCGCTGGCAGAAGCGTTCGCCCGCAGGCTCGCCACGGAGCCTGCATTCGCCGCAGACCCGCGAGCCAGGCTCGAGTTCTTCGAGCGGCGCCATTCATCGTGGGACGAACGCCTGGACCTGTACCCGGTCCTGCGCATCGATACCGATCCCGAAATCTGATTTGCGCGCAAGACGATCCGCGCAAACCCCGAAAGCTACCGGTCAACGTTGGATTTCCGGTGAGTCCGTCGACTCATCGGAGAACGCTCATGCATGCACTGTTGCTCGATCGTCGCGCGCAAGCGCGACGCTGGAACTGGTCGCGAACCGGCAGCATCACGCTCGCCCTGACCCTACACATCACGGCGCTGCTGCTGCTCGCGCTGCCGGTGGATCAGCCTGCTCCGGCGACCGCGCCAGAGCGCGCGGTGACGACGATCACCTTGATCGAGGCGACTCCGCTGCCTGTCGAGCTTCCGCTGCCGGTCGAACCAAAGCCACTGCCGCGAATTCCGCGCGAACGCCCCGCGGCTGTGGCTGCGCATGTCCCGGTGACCGAATCGTCGGCAACCACAGCGCTCGCCGTGGCCCCTGCTGCCATCGATTCCCCGGTCGACCACCAACCTGTCGCCATGACGGGTCCGGCGAGCGCGGGCGGGACGAACGTGTCGCTGGCCTACATCGACGTGGTCAATCCGCGCTACCCGCGCGACGCGCGCCGGCTCGGCGAACAGGGCACCGTGCTGCTCAGTGTGCAGGTCGACCGTGACGGACGCCCCACCCGGATCGACATTGAACGCAGCAGTGGCTCACGACGGCTCGATCGCGCCGCACGCGAGGCGGTGCAGCAGTGGCGGTTTCGACCGGTGCAGGTGGACGGCGTGGCAGTGCCGGCGCGCGGCACGGTGCCGATTGCGTTCAATCTCGAGCAGATGTGACCGGCTCGCTGCCGACGCGTACGCGCGCAGTCCGTGTGCCGTCGGGATGCGACTCCCGACGGCACCCCGCCATCTCAGCCTTCCGTGGTCGGCGTCGAATCAGACGAATGCCGCCGGCATCGTATATGGCGCAGTAAGGTGGCGAAGTGGCTCACCCACTGCGCCCGGACTTCTCGCCGGGCGACTTTTGCGACATCGGCTCATGTCCGATGGCCATCCCCTGCAGGTCGGCCGGCGCGGCGATGATGCGAATCTCGCGCTGTGGAAACGGGATTCCGATGTTCGCGACATCGAAAGCTTTCTTGATGTTCTCCATCAAATCGCATTTGGTCACGAAGAAATCACTGTTGGCGACGTGGCAACGAATACCCAGATTGACGCTGCTCTCGCCCAGCTCATATACCAGCACATCCGGAGCAGGCTCGGCGAGTACGCGCTCATCGGCGTGCATGATCTTCAGTGCCGCGGCGCGCGCGACATCGATGTCGTTGGCGTATCCGATTCCGATGATCAGCTCGATCCTGCGCTGCACATCGGGCGTCAGGTTGATGATCGAGTCGGTCGTGATCAGGCTGTTCGGCAAAGTGATGGTCTGGTTGTCCACACCACGCAAGCGGGTCTGGAAGATGTTGACGACCTCGACCTTGCCGGTCTCGCCGTTGATGGTGACGACATCGCCGACCTTGAACGGGCGCAACGTCACCAGCATCACGCCAGAGGCGATGTTGGAAAGCGAATCCTTGAGCGCGAGGCCTATCGCGAGGCCGGCGGCACCGAGCACCGCGATCATCGAGGTCATCGGCACGCCGAGCACCTGCACGACCGCCAGCAACATGACGACCTGCAGCGCGACCTGCACCACACGACCCAGGAACAGCGCCGCTGTCGGCTCGATGCTGCTGCGTTGCAGGGCACGGCCAATCCATCCGGCCAGCGCCGAGGCGATGCGCAAGCCGATCAGCAGCAGGATCAGCGCGCCGAGCAGGCGCAGTCCGATTGCGATACCGATCTCGAGCCATTTCGATTGCTCGATCGAAGCAAACCACTCGGCCATTGCAGACTCCCGTTGAGATAAGAATTGATGCGACCGGAAACATCAGGCGCGTGTGCGACGCAAACCATCGAACACCCTACAGCCGCGCCCGCAATGCGCCAACCCTTGAAGAAGTTTCATCTTCAGCGCGCTGACGCCTGCCGGCTGACTTCAGTCGCGCACGCGGCCGTTGCCTTCGTTGTCCCAGTAGCCGAACAGGCGACGCGCGACGAGCTTGTAGAGGCGCTTGCCGGACTGCTTCCAGGCGCTTGCGATCCACGAGCGACGGGCGAGCAGGCGTCGCTCGGTCGCGGTCAGTGACTGTGGACAGTAGGTCCGCTTGTGTTTGAGCAGGTGACGCAGATCCTCGCGGGCAAGCAGGCGGAACAGCGATCCACCACGCTCACGCAACCAGGCAATCTGGAAATCGACCACCGCCGGGCTGCCATCGCAGCGCTGCAGCCAGTTCGGCTCCTTGGCGAGATCGTTGTGCACGACGCCGCGCACGCGCAATTGCTTGAGCAGGCGATGGGCCGCACGATAGAAGGCAGGATCACGTGGCTGCGCGCGCTGCATCGGCGCGCCTTCCATGAAGCTGCGATCTAGCACGCCATCCTGCCACGCGATGAGCTGTGGCACGCCATCCACACCGAGCAGCGCAGTGAGCACCCTGGCCTCACGCGCGGCAGCGGTTCGCGCAATCCAGCGTACGCCGAAACGCGCCGAGCGCGTGTCGCGGCGGATCCAGCGCAACGCGCCTTCGGTGACGATCTCGATGTGTCCGAGCGCGTCGGACTTGAGCAGTTCGCTGGACATGGCCCCTGCATTATCGACCATGCGTCGGCATACGTCGCCGCATGGCGCGTTCAGCGTGCTCGGCTACACTGCGCGGCCATCGCAAAGGGCTACCGGAATGTCGAGCGACATCATTCTCTACGCACTGGCCGCCGCACTCGTGCTGGTCGGCATCGCCGGCACCATCCTGCCGGCCCTGCCCGGTGTTCCTCTCGTGTTCGCCGGCATGCTGGTCGCCGCCTGGGCCGGCGATTTCGCCGTGATCGGCTGGCCGACGCTGAGCATTCTCGGCGTGCTCGCGGCGATTGCCATTGCCGTGGATTTCATTGCCGGCGTGCTCGGCGCGAAACGCGTAGGCGCCAGCGGCTGGGCCCTGTTCGGAGCGGCCGCGGGAACCGTGGTCGGCTTGTTCCTTGGGCTGCCGGGCCTGATTCTCGGTCCGTTCGTCGGCGCCCTGCTCGGCGAACTGATTGCCGGAAGCACCTTGCGACGCTCGACCACGGTCGGCATCGGCGCGTGGCTCGGCTTCATCTTCGGCACGCTGGCGAAGATTGCCCTGTGCTTCACCATGCTCGGTGTGTTCGTTTTCTCACTGCTGATCTGACCACGGCGGCAGCACGTAGAAGTACACGCACAGAAACTGCAGCACGCTGCCGGCCAACACGAACGCATGCCATGTCGCGTGGTTGAACGGCATGCGTTTGGCCATGTAGAACGGCACACCGAGGCTGTAGCAGAGTCCGCCACTGATCAGCAGCCAGAAGCCGGCCGGCGTCAGGCTCGCATATAGCGGCTGCGCGGCGAGCATGCCGATCCAGCCCATGCCGAGGTACAGCGCCACGCGGACGCCGCGATGACGCACGCCAAGCAGCTCGATCGCGATGCCGATCAGCGCAATCGCCCAGACGATCGCGAACAGCGTGTAGCCCGTCGCACCGCGCAGGCTGATCAGCGTGTACGGCGTGTAGCTTCCGGCGATCAGCACGTAGATCGACGCATGGTCGATCACGCGCAGCAGCGGCTTGGCGCCGACGTTCGGGATGCCGTGGTAGAGCGTGGAGGCCGTGAACAGCAGCACCAGCGACATGCCGTAGACGACGCTGGCACCAAGGTCCCAGGCGTCGCCGTGGCGTGAAGCGGTTGCGACCATGAGCACGAGCCCGCAAATGCTCAGCACGATACCGAGGCCATGGATAGCACTCGATGCCGCTTCTTCGGCGGGCGGATAGCGCGGATCGAGCACGGGCGTCGCCATCGGTGCTCCGGTTCCGGGGTGGACTGCGCGACCTGCTCGCGCACCTCGAAGCTAGCGCACGTTCACTCCCCGCGCCACCCTGCCGATCAGCGCCTGGCGATATGGAAACTGCCGAAGGCCACGCCGACGTCCCAGCCGCGACCCTTGCCCGAGAGCGCGAGCGAGATCGGTCCCTTGGTCACGACACGCGCCGTTGCAGACTTCGACGCGCCCGCGTGTGCCTCGGCGGTTGCGTAGCCGCCGATGATGTCGTTGATGCCGTAGACCTCGGAGAACCTGCCGATGCCGTCGGTGATTTCCGACTTGCCGAAGGTCAGTCCGCCGCCCTTGGCGGTGAGCTTGACGTTCATGCGGGTACCGTCGGTGCAGGTGACCGTGCCGGTGCCCGCAGACCGTTTGTAGAACGCTGACCAGCCCGACATCGAAAAGCGCAGCTCGCAATCGATCGGACCGGCTGCCTGCACGGGCGCAGAGGCGGTAGCGACGGTCAATCCGAGCAAGAGGATCGAAATGAGGGTTCGCATGGGCATCTCCTGTCTGGCCTTGCATCATTCTGCTTTCGACAGGGCGCGCAAGACAATCCGTGACGACCCTTGCCGGGCCCGGCATTACTCTGTCGTTCATCGCAAACGGCATCGCGACCGCCGTTCGCGCATCCCGATTCCGTGTTCCCTTGTGCGGTAAATCCGATTACCCGGCGGGCAGCTTCTGCCGTACCCTACGCCGACTGCAGACCATGCGGAGCGAGAACGCGCATGTCACTCGACATCCTGATCCATTTGCGCCGCTGCGACGGTAGCGTGCTGGCCAGCGAGGCCGGTCTGAAACTTGCGGCGCGTCTCGGTGCGCATGCGCTTGGGCTGCATGTCGTCGCGCTGTCGCCGGTGGCGTTTGCTTCGCCGGAGGCGGTCGCATTGCACTCGGGCGAAGCGAGCACGATCTTCGATGATGCCTGCAAGCGTGCGCCATGGTGGGACGAACAACTTGCCGCGCACGGGGTCAGTGGCGAGTTCACGGTCGTTCAGAGCGATCCGATCGAGGCGCTGTGTCATGCCGCGCGCTGGTCTGATCTGGTCGTGGTCGAACGCCCGATCCTCAATCCCGACGCGCCGATCGGCTGGGGCATCGTCTCACGCACTGTGTTCGGGTCGTCAGCGCCGGTGGTCGTGGTGCCTGAATCGGCACGCGTCGGCAATGTCGGCGAACACATCATGGTCGCGTGGAATGGCAGCCGCGAAGCGACGCTCGCGATACACGGCGCGCTGCCATTGCTGAAGCAGGCGGGCAAGGTCACGGTCCTCGAAGGTGAAGCGCAGTCGAGCCCGTTCGGCCCGAACTACCTGCCCTCACTCGACCTGCGCGCGTGGCTCGCACGCCGCGGCATCGACGCCCGATACATGCCGTTCACGCCGGCCAGGGAACATGGCCGCGCCGTACTCGACGCCGCCCACGAAATCGACGCCGACATGATCGTGATCGGCGCCTGGGGACATTCTCGCATCACCGAGCTCGTGCTCGGCGGCGTCACCCGGCATCTGTTCCAGAACAGCGACCTGCCGTTGCTGGTGGCGCACTGAGTCCTGGCGTCGGCGGACGCGGACGGACCACCTCAATGCGCTTGACGCAACCGGACGCGCGGGTCGACGAGCATGACCGGCAGGATGCCGACCCGTTTCGCGCCCAGGCGTGCCGCATCTTCACTCACACGAAAGCTCGGCACGCACGCTCGCAGGGTGCGTTCGACACGCAGATCGGGCCATGCGTCGAGCATCCAGGCATCTGCTACGCGTCCATTCGCTGCGAACGTGATGAAGTATTCGGCGCCGCCGGCCGATGCCGATTTGCCGCGCACCCTGCCCGACTCGAACTGCGCCCGGCTCGGCGAACAGCGCTCACCGCGCGCCGTGTTCAGCGGATTTTTCGCACGCTCCTGCAGGATTTTTTCGAGGCCCGTGCGAATCGCCGCATCGTAGGACGCGATCATCGCCATCACGCGCTGCTCGAGTCGCGCAACGTCGCTTTCGGGAAATCCGTCCTGGGCGACCGAGAGCACGGTCGCGTGCACGCCGCGCAGTGAATCGCCCTCATCGGATCGACCGATCGCCTGGTAGTGCACGAACATCTGTGCCCAGACGTTCGCTTCGAAGCGATTGCCGGCATCCACTTCGAGGAACACGAGCTTGGCCATCGCCGAGCGCTGCCCGCGCAGCGCCGCACGCGAAAGATACTCACGCGCCTTGTCGATGTCTTTCGGAAACGGCGACGACGGGTTGCCGTCACCGATGCGATACAACGACCCGAGTGCATAGAGCCAGGTCGCATCCCCCTGCATCGCTGCGTCTTCGAACTGTTTGCCCAGTTGACGGCGTCTCTCCATCGGCACGCCGACGTCGAGCAGGCCCTGCATGACGATCGCGCTCATGCGCTCGTCATGGTCGATGCTCTGCCCCGAAACGGGCGCGGATGCCGCGGCCATCGATACCGCAAGCAACCATCCGATCAATGAATCCCGCATGTTCATTGCCCTCCGTGGTGTCGTCGGCAACGCGCCAATCATGATCGGGCCGGTCGTCGATGCAACGTGCGACCAATCAGCCGACGCGACAACCATCAGTCCTGCTTTCGCACCCGGTGCCTCTGGTCGGCGTATTCGATGGGCAACAGTGCGATGACATCCTGCGCGTTGACACTCTCCTTCACCTCGACCGAGTAACCCATGGCGATTGGTTTCAGGGTGCGGGCGATCGCAAGGTCCGGCCATGCATCAAGCAGCCACAGTTGCCGCACCGAACCGCGCTCATCAAACGCCACATAGAATTCGGCGACACCCGATTGCGGCCGACCTTGAGTGGGATGAAGCATTCGGGAACGCGTTCGTCCGTCCTTTACCGGCCCGGATTTTCGATCGACGTCGGACGCCAGCATTCCCGCGCGAATCCGCGCGTCGTACTGGCCGATCATCATGCCGACGCTGTCATTCAGCGCGGCGCGCTCCGAAATCGGGAATCCAGTCTGCGCAGCCGCAATGATCGCCGCTGCGAAACTTTCCGAATACCGATCATCGTTGCGCGGCGCAATCTGGTAATAGTGGAAGTACATCTGCGCCCACACATTCGCTTCGAACCGGTTCTTCGCTTCGAGCTCGAGCACCGACAGCTTGGCCATCGCCGGCAGATGGCCGCCGAGTGCGGCGCGCGAAAGATGCTCACGCGCCTTGTCCGCATTCTTGTCGAAGGCCCGATCCTTTGCCTGGTCACCGCGGCGATACAGCGAACCCAGCACATACAGATTCATTGGCCGCGGGTCGTTGCCGACCTGCTGTTCGATATCGACGAAGATCTTTTTTCGCGTGGCAAGGTCGACGTCGGGCTCGAGCAGCTGAAGCGAATCGCCGCGGATGAGCTCACGCGGCGCGACCGCCTCCGGCGCGGCAGGGTCGGCGGCGAACACGGCACCCGCTGCGGTTGCCAGCAGTACCACCAGCGCTATGCGAATCCCGAACATATCTCCTCCCTGAGGTTGCTGCGCAGCATGCCGAACCATGCTCGCACAAGTAAACTACTTCGCGTGGACAAGCGCCAGCGTCATGTCGAGCATGCGGTTGGAGAAGCCCCACTCGTTGTCGTACCAGCTCAACACCTTGACCAGCGTGCCTTCCATGACGCGCGTCTGCGTGGCATCGTAGATCGACGACAACGGGTTGTGATTGAAGTCGATCGAGACCAGCGGTTTGGTGTTGATGCCGAGGATGCCCTTGAGCGGACCTTCCGCGGCGGCCTTCACGGCGGCATCGATTTCGGCCACCGAAGTCGCCCGCGCTGCTACAAACGTCAGATCGACGACCGAGACATTGATTGTCGGTACGCGCATCGCGAAGCCATCAAGCTTGCCGTTCAGCTCGGGCAACACCAATCCCACGGCCGCTGCCGCGCCGGTCTTGGTCGGAATCTGCGAATGCGTGGCACTGCGCGCGCGACGCAGGTCGGAGTGATAGACGTCGGTCAGCACCTGGTCGTTGGTGTAGGCGTGGATCGTCGTCATCAGGCCATGCACGATGCCGACCTTCTCGTGCAACACCTTGGCCAGAGGCGCCAAGCAGTTGGTCGTGCACGATGCGTTAGAGATGACCTCGTGCGCGGCAGTGAGCTTGTCGTGGTTGACGCCGAACACGAACGTGCCATCCACGTCCTTGTCACCTGGTGCAGAAATGATCACCTTTTTCGCGCCACCGGCGATATGCGCGCCGGCCTTGGCCTTGCTGGTGAACAGGCCGGTCGATTCGAGCACGACATCAACGCCGTGTTCGCCCCACGGCAACTTCGCCGGGTCGCGCTCGGCGAACACCTTGACGCGATCGCCGTTGACGATCAGATCACCGCCATCGACGCTGACCTCGCCCGGGAACTTGCCGTGCGCGGTGTCGTATTGGGTCAGGTGCGCATTGGTGTCGGCATTGCCGAGATCGTTGATCGCGACGATCTGGATCTCGCCATTGCGCTTGGCCTCGTACAGCGCCCGCAGCACGTTGCGGCCGATACGGCCGTACCCGTTGATGGCAACCTTGACTGTCATGCGGCACTCCTCGAAGGTGGAAAGCGAAATGAACGAAAATCGACGGGCGTTCATTCTAGCGGCCCCGTCATTTTCGCGCACGGAGCCATTGCAGCGGGGCCAATTCCCGCACTGGATTCGATCCGCGGATGCGGGAAACCAACACTGAACAATTCGACGTCGCGAAGCTGCTAGATTTTTGCCAACCGTTGCCTTTGCACAACCATGTCACCACTGATCCGCAGCTTCTTCCATTTCGATTCCGGCACCTGGACACACGTGATCGTCGACCCGTCGACGCTGCTCGCCGTGATCATCGACCCCGTGCTCGATTTCGACGCCGGCAGCGGCGAGGTGACGACGACCAGCGCGCAGCGCGTGCTCGAGTACATCGACAATGCGGCCCTGACCGTGGCATGGATTCTCGAGACGCACATCCATGCCGATCACCTGAGCGCGGCCGCATGGATTCGTTCGCAGCGTGGCGCGGGGGCGCACCGCGCACGAATAGGCATCGGTGCCGGCGTGCGCCATGTGCATGAACGCGTGGCCGAACGCCTCGACCTGCGCCAGGAATTCGCGAGTGACGGTTCGACCTTCGATCGCTTGTTCGTCGACGGCGATTGCGTCGTCGTTGGTGCCCTCGACATCGAGGTCATGGCGACGCCGGGTCACACACCCGATGCCGTGAGCTATCGTGTCGGCGATGCCGTTTTCGTCGGCGATACGCTGTTCGCGCCGCGCCTGGGCACGGCGCGTTGCGATTTCCCCGGCGCCGATGCCGCCGTGTTGTATCGATCGATCCAGCAATTGTTTGCCCTGCCCGACGACACGCGCCTGTTTCTTTGCCATGACTATCCCGCCGACGGTGAGGAGCCGGTTGCGCAGACCACGGTCAGTACCCAGAAGGCACACAACGTCATGCTCAACGGCGAAACCAGCGAGCAGCACTTCTTCGAAGCACGGCGCGCGCGCGATGCCACGCTGCCGGCGCCGAAGCTGCTGTGGCCGTCGCTGCAGGTCAATATCCGTGCCGGGCAGCTGCCCGAGCCGGAGGACAACGGTGTGTGCATCGTGCGCACGCCGCTGCGCGAGCGGAACTGACCTCATGAACCGTCACGACCTGCATGATGCATGCGTTCTGCGTGTGCTGCTGCTCGCCCTGCTGGTTGCAGGGATGTCCTTTTCGTCTGTCGCTTTCGCCTGGGGCGGTGCAGGCCATCGCGTCGTTGCGCAGATGGCCGAAGCACGCCTCAGTGCGCCGGCCGCGGCCGAAGTCCGGCGACTCCTCGCCGTCAGCGGAGCGACGACGATGGCCGATGTCGCAAGCTGGGCCGATGACGTGCGCGACCTGCCCGGCGAAACGGCGCTCGCCAAGGCGACCACCCGAATGCACTACATCAATTTTGCCGACGAGCGCTGCCTGTATGACGCGGCGCGCGATTGCCCCGGCGGCCAATGTGTCGTCGGCGCCATCGACCACTACGCGAGCGTGCTCGACGACCGCACGCGTGGCGATGCGGAACGCGCCGAAGCATTGCGCTTCCTCGTGCACTTCGTCGGCGACGTGCATCAGCCGTTGCATGCCGGCTACCGCAGCGATCGTGGCGGCAACAACCACCAGGTGCAGATCGACGGCAAGGGCAGCAACCTGCATGCGGTGTGGGATCACGACGTGCTGGCCAGCCACAAGCAGGGGTGGCGCAAGCTCGCCAAGGCCTTGCAACCTTCAGCGGGCAATGTGGCGACCGGATCAACCCGCGACTGGGCAGAAGCATCGTGCCGACTGACGCGCGACGCCGGTATCTATCCGGCGCGTCGCACGATCGGTCCGGGTTATCTCGAGGCTATGCGTCCGATCGCCGACCAGCAACTGCAGCGTGCGTCGATCGAACTTGCCGCTCTGCTCGAACGCACTCTGACGCGTTGAGTCGGCCGGGAACGTCGAGTCGAAACTGTGGTCGGAATACCCATGCGATAGCCATGCACGCCACAGTGCACCGCCCCCGAAGGAAACGACCATGAGACTCACGTTGACCCTGACCGCCCTCGCCGCCGGTCTCGCCCTGTCCGCTGAAGCCGACGCGTGGGGTCCGGAAGGGCATCGCATCGTCGCCGAGATTGCGCAGCGCAATCTGCAGACCTCCGCACGCGATGAAGTGCTGCGATTGCTCGCGCTCGACGGCACGACGTCGCTCGCCGAGATCGCCTCGTGGGCCGATGCGATACGCGACCAGCCGTCGTTCGCCGAACTGGCGAAGCTGACGCGACCGATGCACTACATGCGCTTCAGCGATTCCGCCTGTCAGTACGATCCGCCGCGCAACTGCCCCAACGGGAGTTGCATCGTGGGCGGCGTCGAACGCTACGTCACGATCCTCGGCGACCGCTCGAAAACAGAAGCCGAGCGCGCGGAAGCGCTGCGCTTCGTCGTGCATTTCGTTGGTGACATCCATCAACCGCTGCATGCCGGATACCGCAGCGACCGCGGCGGATTCTCGTACCAGATCCAGTACGACGGGCGCGGCACGAGCATGCACGGCGTCTGGGACTACGAGATCATCGGCAGCCGCGGACTCGAATGGCGCGAGTATGCGCAGCATCTCGACGCGGCCGGCAAACTGCTGGGCACCGACATCGGCACGCCGGGCGAATGGGCCGAGCAGTCGTGCAGCATCACGCGCGACGGCAACATCTATCCCGATGTTCACACCGTCGACAAGGCCTACATGGAAACGATGCGGCCAATCGTCGAGAAGCGCTTGCGCGAGGCGGGTGAACGGCTGACGGTGATCCTCAATGCGGCGCTCATTCCAGCGGGGTAGCAATCGCCTGACGAGTGCATATGTGTCAATCGCCAGCTTGCTCCCGACGGGACCGATGCTTCTCGAGCATTGCACGCCACGCTTCGGGCCACGCGCCCTCGCGAGCCATTATTTCGATCTTCAACTCTGACCCACTCCCGAGCGGTGCCCCGTGGTGAAAGGTTGCAGCTTCTCCGCTACGCAGGATGAGCGAGGGTTCGGACAGGACCACGGCGTTTCGCATGTAGCGCAAATTTGCTTCAACGTGATCATCGTCCAATAGCCACAATGTCACTTCGAGTCGCCAATCCACGTCCGCGTCCAGGCGCGTCAGAGCAAATGGCTCGCCTACCGTTATGTGCAAATCTATCGATGCTGGGTCGTAGGCAGTATTGGAAGGGGGTCCTCGCACGACTGCCCCCGTGGTCAGTACCGCGACTGGTGACATGTGTGTCGACCCCGGGGGCTCGAAGCGTATGGATACGTCGACTACCGATTCGTCATCCCTCGGAGTTGCGACTGCGTTCCCCGGCTGAGTCGCCCATGCCGTCACGCTGAGCGCTGCAGCAAGTACGATCACGACGACCGCTCCGGCTCGTCGCCGGATGCTTGCGTACTGCGGCGCGCGCAACGCCACGATGCGCTCGCGCAGCGGTTGCGCGGAAGTCCATTGGCAGCCGAGCGGCGCGGCAACATCCGTGAACTGCGCTTTCAGGAGCGCCGTCGCATATGCGCGACGTCGGTCCGGGTACACGGCAACGACGTCGGCGTCGCAGGCGATTTCCTGGTCCATGCGGAACGCGAGTACGGCGGCGTGCACGAGCGGATTGAACCAGTACACGCTGCGCAAGACGGCGACCAGCGCGTTTGCCCACGCATCGCCGCGTGCGCGGTGCCTGCGTTCGTGCGCGATCATCAAGGCGCGTTCGTCGGCGTCGAAGCGCGAATAGAAATCACCGGGAACGACGATCTTCGGCGCGAACAGTCCGACCAGCGCGGGGCCGGCATCCGGCGATTCTGCACGATGGATGCCGTCGCCGATTGCGGTCAGGGGCCCAAGCGAACGCAGGTAGCGCCGCTGCTGCAACAGCATCAGCAATGCCATGGCCGAAGCACCGATGAGCCACGCGGCGAACACCGCAGCGAGAGGATTCCAGCGCGCACTCTCGATCGGCGGCAGGCGTGCCGAAACAGCTTCGGTGACGGTCGCTGTCGCCACGCTGGTCCACTGCGGCATGACGTCATGTTCCGGCACCGGGATCAGCACCGCGACAGCAACGATCGGCACGATCAGCCACATTGCA
>JBBSOU010000003.1:0-64366 GCA_038259445.1 Lysobacterales bacterium
CTCGCGAAATCGCGTCCGAGCTGCGGCACGACACCGAGCACGCGCCAAAGGTTGGCGCTGACGCCAGCGCCTTGCAGGCGCTCGGGACGGTCGAGATCGCTGAGATTGATCGTCTGCTGGCCAAACGCAGCCACCTCGGCGATGCCTTCAAGCTGCGAGCGCAGCGCGATCACGTCATCGCCATTGAGACCATCGAGATTGTCCAGGTCACCGTGCGCCTCGATGATGCCAACCTGCATGAGCGCCTCGGGATCGGCAAACGGCAGCGGACGCAACACGAAGCTGTTGACCAGCACTAGCATGAAGATCACGCACGCAAGGCCCGCGCCGAGCACACCGACGGTCAGAATCGTCAGTCCCGGCCGCTGGGCTAGATTGCGCAGAGCGCCTCGCATTTCTTCGACGAGCATCGTCATCTCCTGTTCGGTTCGGTAGCTGACATCACTCGTGGCGCAATGCTTCCATCGGATCCACACGCAGGGCGCTCAAGGCCGGCAGAACGGAAGCGGCGAGCACCACGAGCACGAGCACGCCGACCACGCCGACATAGACGCGCGGGTCGGAATGCGAACCCGGCATCATCATCTGCGCGAGCAGCATCGAGAATGCGGCGGCCAGCGGTACGCCGATCAGCAAACCGGTCAACACCTGCAGGCCGCAGCGGCGCATCACCATCGCCAGCACGCTCGATGCCTGCGCGCCGAGCGCGCGACGCACGCCGATTTCGCGCGTGCGTGCGCTGACGTCGAAGGCGAGCACGGCATAGATGCCGGCCGCGGCAAGCAGGATCGCGAGCAATGCGAACGCACCGAACATGCCCGCCATCAGGTCGCTGCCCCAGAAGATCTTGCGCCGCCATTCCTCCATCGGCTGCAGCCAGTACACCGGCAGATCGGCATCGACCGCGAGCACGGCATCGCGCACCGCATCGCCGAGTGCGGCGATGTCACCGTCGGCACGCAGCGCGAAACTCACGAACGAAGGTGGCTGCTGATCGATCGGCATGAACACATTGCCGTGGCCGCGGTGCGCTTCGCTGGTGGCGGCGTTCTGCAGGTAGTCGGCCTGCGCGCTGTCGGCGACCACACCGACCACCTCGAGCCATGGGCTGTCGGCATCCTCTGGCGAAAGCTGGACGCGCTGACCAACGGCCGACTGCCCCGGCCATGCCGTCTCGGCGAGGCTGGCACTGACGATGGCGACGCGCGCTGACTGGGCAGTATCGCGCGCATCGAACAGGCGTCCTTCGCGCAAGGCGATGCCGAATGTGGCGAAGAACGCGTCGCCGACGCTCGATGCCCATGCCTGCGGCCGACGCTCGTCCGCATCGACGACGTCGCCGACACGCGCGTACTCCTGACGCTCATAGCCCATCAGCGGCAAGGTGCTGGCGAACGCGACGTGCTGTACACCGGGAAGTTCGCGCAAGCGCGGCTCCAGCGCCTCGACGAAACGCATCCGCGAAGCCGGATCGGGATAGCTCCCCTCGAACAGTCCCATGCGACCGGTAAGTACGCCGTCGACTTCAATGCCGAGCGAGGACTGCTGTGCATGCAGCGTGCTGCGAATGGCGACCCCGGCGCAGACCAGCAGGATCACGCACAACGCCACTTCACCGCTGACCAGGAAGCGTCCGAAGCGCGCGCCCGAGCCGATATGACCGGCACCGCCATCGCGCAGGTTTTCCTGGACGTCGATGCGACCGGCACGCAGGGCCGGGCCGAGACCGGCAACGATTGCCGCGATAAAGGCGATGCCGATGCAGAACGCGATATCGCGGCCGTCGCTCTCGAAGTTGATCCAGTAGGGCAAGTCAGTCGAGGTGGTCGCCGTGTCAGTCAAGCGCGCAACGACGTCGCTGCCGAAATAGCCGAGCACGGCGGCCAGCGTGGCAATCACCAACGATTCGGTCAGCACCTGCGTGATCAGCCGGCCGCGGCTGGCGCCGAGCGCAGCACGGATGCCGAGCTCGCGCGATCGCGCCGAGAATCGGGCGAGCAACAGACTGGCGACATTGGCGCAGGCGATCAGCAGCACCAGCAGCACGGCAACAAACATCGCCGTGGTCGCATCGCGCATTTGCGGCTGGATGAACTCATCGGAGAAGTGTTCGACCTTGGCCTTGTCACCGCGCAGCGGCATGCCGCGCTCCGATGCCAGCGCGAGCATGAGCCGGTCGAAATCGCTGCAGGCCTGATCAAAGCCGATACCGTCGCGAAGTCGACCGAACGACTTGACCAGCGGAGCCGAGTCCGATTGCGCAAACAAGCGATCGCTCGACAGCGGCGACCACAGTGCCTCGTTCTGTGGAAACGCAAACTTTTCCGGCATCACGCCGATGATTTGCGCATTGGCGCCGTTGACGCGAATTGACCTTCCGATCACGCCGGCATCGGCGTTGAAGCGCAGTTGCCAGACGCGATGCCCGATCAGCACCACCGGTGCCGCGCCGGCAACCTGGTCCGACGCGACGAACCCGCGACCGAGCATGGGACGCACGCCAAGCGTCGGCAATGCGTCGGCACTGACCCATGCACCCGAAAGCCGCTCTGGCGCTCCATCGATTCCGCCGATGCTGGCACTGCCGACGTAATACCCTGCCAACGACTGCAATGAACCCTGACGCTCGCGAAGATCTATCCAGTCCGCGAGCGGCATCGAGAGATTGCGCGCGCCGTCGCGCGAGTCGGTATATTCGACATGCGCGAGGCGGTCGGCATCGGCGAATGGCAACGGCTTCAGCGCGAGCGCATTGATCGCGGCGAAGATATAGATCGAGGCACCGATGCCGATGCCGAGCATGAGCACGCAGATGCTCGTGAAAACCGGCGTTCGTGCCAGCGCCCGCAGGGCGAAGCGGATATCGCGGAGCATCAGTAGACCCTCTTCAGTAGTGACGTGCCGCAATCTGCACAGTGACGCCAGCAGCCATCGAATGCTCGACCACGCAACCGTTCGCGTTTGGCAGCGAATGTGGCCGGAACGATTTCACGCATCGCGCAATGCCTGCATCGGGAGCACGCGAGCAGCACGCAAGGCCGGAACCGTGGCGGCTGCGAACGCGGCGAAGGCCATTGACAGCAAGCCTGCCAGCAGGGCGGTCGTACGCGCCTCGGCATCGATGCCAAGAACACTCAGATCCATGACCTGAAGCATGAAGGCGGCGACACACAGCCCGATCAGCACGCCTGCCGTACTCGCCTTGATGCTGTTTCCGATAATGTCGAGGGCGAGGTCGCGGGGCTGCGCACCGATTGCCAGTCGCAAGCCGAACTCGCCAATACGGCGCTGCTGCTGCAGCGTGGCCACCGCATAGACACCGAGCACGGCGAGCAGTAACGCGACGCCAGCGAATGCACCGACCGTTCGTGAAAAGAACTGCGCGGGACGAAGTTCGTTGGCGACCACATCGGCCAACGCGTATTGGCGCGTGATCGACTGCCGCGGGTCAATCGCGCGCAGCACGCCGCTGACCTGCGCGGCAACCTCACCGGTTCCGTTGCTGCGTGTGAGAAAGCTCATCGCGTTGGTCGGATGCTGCGCAAACGCCACCAGAATTTCCGCTACCGGCGCGGCGCGCAAACCTTCATTGCGAATGTCGTCAACGACGGCGATGACCCGACACGTGACGTGTCCGTCGTTGCCGATCGGAACGCGGAGTTGCTGGCCAAGCGCCGACGCATCGCCGAATAGTCGCCGCGCCAATGTGCGATTGATGGTCGCTACCGATTCGGCACCGCGTCGATCGCCGCCGTCGAAATCGCGCCCGGACAACAGTTGCGTGCCGAGCAACCGACGGTAGTCGCTGGAGACCCGACGCAGACTCGCTTGCATGGACTCGGCATCGGCTCGCCCTACCACAGCAACATCGACCCGCGCACTGCCGATCCCGGACAGCGGCGGCGCACTGGTCAACGCCACCGCGCTGACACCGGGCGCCGCGCGCAGACGTTCGAGCATCTGCTCGGTGAATGGGACAAATGCATCGCGCCCGTTGCGGAAGAACTGCAACACGTCGACGCGATCGGCAACGAAGCCAGGGTCGACCTGTTGCAGGCGCCAGAGTCCGCCGGCAAGCGTCAGCGCCGAGATCAGGCTGACGGTCGAGAGACCCATCGCCAGCGACGGCAGCAGGCGAGAGTGACGTGCATCACCGACCACCCCACGACCACCGGCGCGGATCGCGTCGACCGGCTGGCCGCGCACGCGCAGCGAACCGGCCAGCGCGGCAACGAACGGCACGACGCTACCAAGCACGATTGCCAAGCCCGCCATCGACCAGTCGATCGCGATGCCGTCGACGCGTGGAATGCTGTCGCGGGCCAGTTCGCGCAGCAGTTCAATGCTGATCAGCGCAATGGCCAGGCCGAAAGCGGAAGCGGCCCCCGTCACCATGATCAACTCAAGCAGAAGACCACGCCAAAGTCGCGCTCGGCTCGCGCCGATTGCCTGCATCACGGCTTGCTCTTGGCGGCGCGCACCCTGGCGCGCATCGAACAGAATCGCAACATTCGCCGCAGCAATCAGCAGAACGAGTACCGCCAGCGCCAGTGCGCCCCAGAGTGCTGCGCGCGCATCACCGACCAGATCGTCGAGCAGCGGGCGAGCCGTCGCACGCCAACCCGACGGGGGCGCCGTGCTCTGTTCGCGCAAGGCCACGAACCGAGCAGCCAATGCCGCATTGGCCTGCGCGATCGACACATTCGCTTGCAGGCGTCCCAGCATGAAAAGTGTGCGTTGCTGACGGTTGATGGAGTCGTTCGGCAACAAGCGTTTTGACAACGGCCGCCACACGCCGGTATCGCCGCTGAAGACGTCCATTGCCGCGGGCATCACTCCGATCACCTCGAGCGGCGGTTCGTCGACCAGCTCGATGCGACGTCCGATCACGTCCGGATCGCCGCCGAATCCACGCTGCCATTCCGCGTACGAGAGGACTGCCAGTGGGCGATCCGCGATGATGTCCTCCGCGCGCAAGCGCCGTCCCAGCTGGGCTTCGACACCGAGCGACTCGAAGTAGCCGGCACCGACCATCTGCGTGGTGATCTCACGCGCGTGCTCGCCGTCGAACACGGTAACGCCAGTCCACCAATAGAACGCGAGCGAATCGAATCCCGGCGTCGCGTTGGCGAGTTGCTCGGCTTCGACCGTGCTCAACTGTGCATCGGCGAGGCCTTGCGTGGCGTCATGCGCCTGCACGATCACGATCCGATCGCTTTCGGGGAAAGGCAGTCCGCGCAGCAAGACCCCATTGAGCGTGGCGTACATGGCCACACTGCAGCCGATACCGAGCGCAAGCATCGTGATCGATGCGATCGTGAATCCGGGCGCATTGGCCAAATGCCTGCGAGCAATGCGAAAGTCGTCGAGCAAGATGCGCATGGTTGAGCCGGTTCGTTGCGCGTTCTGGATCAGGAAGCGACACGAGCAGCGACAGGTCGGCGCAGCAGGCGCTGGTCTTCCTCATGTCGCAAGCGGTGCATGGTCTCTTCGTCGACCACGCGACCGTCGAACATGAAGATCTTGCGCTCGGCGAACTCGGCGTAGCGCGGATCATGGGTCACCATGCAGATGGTCGAACCGGATGCGTGCAGCTCGTCGAGCAGGGTCATGACTGCTTCACCGTTCTTCGAATCGAGGTTGCCGGTTGGCTCGTCGGCGAGCAGGATCGAGGGCTGACCGACCAGCGCGCGCGCGACCGCGACGCGCTGCTGCTGGCCACCCGAGAGTTGCGCTGGATAATGTTTGACGCGATGGGCCATGCCGACGCGTTCGAGCGCCGCCACGGCACGCTCGCGCCGCTCGGCTTTCGAAACGCCATCGCGATAGGTCAACGGCAGCTCGACGTTCTCGAACACGCTGAGATCGCCGATCAGGTTGAAGGCCTGGAACACGAATCCGATTTCCTGGTTGCGTATCAAGGCGCGCTCGGCGGCATTGATCGAAGCGACCTCGCGCGTGTTCAACGTGTAGGTGCCTTCAGTCGGTGTATCGAGCAAGCCGAGGATCGCCAGCAGAGTCGACTTGCCGCAACCGGACGGCCCGGTAATCGACACGTATTCGCCGCGTGCGATGTCGATATGCACACCGGCCAGCGCATGCGTCTCCACCTCATCAGTGAGAAACACCTTCTGGATGTTGTCGAGGCGGATCAGGGGGTCGGTTTGCATTTTTTCCGTGCCTGGAATGAGGAGTGGGAATGGGGAACGGTGAACGCGAAATCAGCAATCGGCGTGAGCTTCAGCATAGGCAGGGCGGCTGCTTCATCCCACCGCTTGTTCCGGATTAGCCATTCCCGGCTCACTTGAGCCGCAGCCGATCATGCTGCTCATACGCACTGCTGTCCGACAGCACGACGCGGTCACCGACCTCGAGGCCCTGGCGGATCTCGATCAGGTTGACCGAACTGCGTCCGAGTCTCACCGGCACGCGCTCGGCGATGTCGTCGGCATCGACGCGAAACAGCCGCACCTCGGTATCGGCCTGGCCAAACGCCGGACGGCCGACGTAGAGCACGTCAGCAAGGCGTTCGATCTCGATCGTGCCGTCGACCGACAGGTCGGGACGCGCGCCGGGAGGTAGATCGCCGCTCAGTTCGATGTCGACCTGGACCGTACCGTTCTGCACCGCCGGATCAACCCGCAGCACTTTGCCGGCAACGATGCCATTGCGTGTGTCGATACGTGCCGGCTGGTCGAGCACGATGTCCTTGGCCTGCGTTTCGGCGATGCGCAATTCGGCCATCAGCTCACCGGGCCGCGCGACCCGCGCGAGATTGCTGCCTGCAGCGACCTGTTGGCCTTCTTCAACCGGAACGCGCTGCAGCACGCCAGCGATGCCGGCGCGCACGTCGAGGCCGTCGGCCTGGCGCTGGCGCAGATCACGCGTGTTCACGAGCTGGTCGAGACGCGCCTGCTCGGCGGCCAGCTGGGCGACGATGTTGCGCTCGAACTCGGCGACGCGCTGCTGCTCGATGTCGACACGAAAGCGCAGCTGTTCGAGGGCGACAAGAGACTTGCGGTATTGCACGGCCGGGATGATGCCCTTCTCGGCGACGGTCTTCTCCGACTCGGCCTGCATGCGCGCGGTTTCGTAGTCGGTTCGCGCCTGCGCCAGGCTCGACTGCTGGTCGAGCAGGCGCGAGCGCAGGTCGGTGCGCTTGGCCGCGAGGTCCGACTGCGCTGCCGTCAGCGCTGCCTTGGCGGCGAGCAGTTGGTCCTCGACTTCGGGGTTGCTGAGTTCGAGCAGGATCGTTTCGGCATCGACACTCGCGCCCGGCTTGACGAGGATGCGCTCGACGCGCGCCGAGGTCTCGGCCGCGATCCAGCGAATCTCCTTCGGCACCAGCGTGCCGGGTCCGCGCACTTCGCGCAGCAACTCACCGCGCTTGACGGTATCGATCAGAACACTGCTGCGCGCGACCGATGGCATGGCCGGGCCGAGTGCAGCGATGCCGGCGCCGGCGGCAACCGCGAGCAGCGCGATGATGGCGGCGATCGTGTACTGGCGGCGGCGCTTGCGTTGCTTGAGTTCGGGGCGGGCGATGTCCATGCAGGTGGCATAGCACTCAGCGTGCCAGCGTCGGCATCAAACGCAACGTGCTGATCTGCATGGCTTTTAAAAAGCGCGTTCGACCGCCGTGCCGGGCACCTGTCCGATCTCGAACACGCGACGACCGCCAGCGATCACCGCGCCCGGTCGCGTGGCCCGCGACGCTGTCGATTCCCGTGGGTTGCATGCGACGACGGGGATCGCCCGCGATGCCGGTCGTTCGCTTCAGCAGAACTGGAGCATTTCAACCACGGCGCGGCGCGTGCCGTGCTCGTCGTTTCATCGACCATTGTCAAAGGGGAAACATCATGGATTGGAAAGCGCTACTTTTCTCGTTCGACGGCCGCGTTGGCCGTGGCAGCTATTGGGGGCTCGTGTTGGTGTCGATCGTCCTGTTTGGCGGGCTGTCGGCATGGAGCTTCTACAGCATGATGAACGCGCCGGACCCAACCGCGGGTGGCGGCATCGCGAGCATGCTCACGCTGGTGCTGGCGGTGGTGTTTCTGTGGCCGGCGCTGGCGATCCAGGCCAAACGCTGGCACGACGTCGACAAATCGGCGTGGTGGATCCTGATCGGGCTGGTGCCGGCAGTCGGCGCGCTGGTTGCACTCGTGTTCAACGGCTTCATCGCCGGTACCGCGGGCGCCAACCGCTATGGGGTGCCGATTCGCTGATGGCAATGAGGCGGCAACCGCCGTCCGCTATTGGCTACCCCAAGGCGGCGGCGGTGCCGCAACCTCGCTGGCCAGATCGAACTCTACCCTGAAGTGCCGGTTCGGTCGCTTCAGCTCGTAGGCGAACTGCCGACCTGGATCGACCTCAATCGCCCAGACATTGTCCACGGAAACGGCCAGACCGCCGGCCTCGAACATCGCTTTCGATTGCGCATCGGCCGGGAATTCCTGACGCTGTGGCGTACCGGTGACGTCGGCGACGGTGTCGCCGCCGTACATCGTCAACGCATCGGACGTGCCATCTTGATGACGGTGGTCGTGCTTGAGGCGCAGGCCATCGCCTACGCGCGTGATCACCCAGGTACGCGAGCGGTTCTCGCCGACGTGGAAGGGAATCCTTATCTGATCCTTGCTGCACTCGCGAACGTGCATTACGGCGGCACCGCCGAACGATTCGATGTCGGTTTCATTGAAAACCGCCAACGTGCCCGCGAATGATCTGCCACAGAGTGAGCTCAGGCTTTCGAAGAAAGCGTCGGCCGGCGATTCGGCAACCGCGCCGTTTGCATGCTGAGATGGCTGCGCAGATACAGCGGCAGGCGACAAGGACGATGGCGACACGGTGTTCTCGCCAGGGCCGCAGCCAGCGGCCAGCACAGCGCTCATGAATGCCGGGATCAGGAATGGTGTTCTCATCGAACAACCGTAGGCGCTCAAGGACAGCAATGCAAGGACTGGAATTGTAGCCCTTGCGTGCTTGAAACCACTGCAAAATCTTTTATTTCAATCAGTTGTCGAATCCACTTCCCGTTGGCACGCGGTTTGCTTTGGTTTACTCAGGCACCCACATTCAATGGAGACGACAATGGGCAACATCCTCGGCTTTGGTCCCCGCCAGACTCCTGCAGCAGGAGCGCAGATTGGTTGGGAAATGCGCTACGACGGGATTCTGGCCGTGGCGATGATCGATGGCGTCGCCATCGCCGGTGTGTCCGGTCCCTGGCCGGACGGGCATTACGCACTCACGTGGTGGGCATCGCGCGAGGCGGATGAATCGCCGACACTGGAGTTCCACGCAACCATGGAACTGGCACGCGGGCGGGTCGAGGAAGTCACCGCGCTGTACGCACGCGCTGCGTGATTTCGACCCTGTGCAGCTCGACGCTGCACGTCGCCGCAACATCGCGCCCGACCGCGACTGCGATCGGGGCAGAACATGCCGCACGCACCCGAAGGTGCATGCGGGGCGCCGCAGCAACCCCGCACGCAGCTCAAAGCGGCAGGATCAGATTCGTCCGAGCAGGACGAGGATGATCAGGATGACGACGACAAGTCCAAGTCCGCCACTCGGTCCATAGCCCCAGCTGCGACTGTGCGACCACGTCGGCAGCGCGCCGACCAGCAAAAGGATCAGGATGATCAGAAGTATCGTTGAGACGGTCATTGGTTTTTCTCCGCAGAAATGGGCGCTCGGCCCGGATGTCGTCAACTGCGGCAGACGTCGTCGCCGGCAAGCTGCCAGCCGTCGCACACGCAAGTGAACCCCGCAACATGATGAGCTTCAGGCGCGTGAACGCGCACTGTCCGGGCGAGTGGCTGCCGCGTATTCGCGCGCATGGAACTGGCAGACTGCATGGCCTTCCCGCAGCGGCATGACAATGGACACGGGCGATTTGCGTGCAGGCTTCGGCCCGAATGGCATTGGCGAAAAAGGGCAAGTCCCGTGAGCGAGCAGGCGAAGCTCGCCAAACCGCCATGGAAAAGCATCGTATTTGTCTGCTCGAAGTGCACGAAGAGGCAGGATCGACGCAACTTCCGCAGTGATCTCAAGCGCGCGCTCAAGGCGCGCGGCAGCACGGCTGTCCGCGTGGTCGCATGCGCCTGCCTCGACGTGTGTCCGGGTCGGGCGATCACGCTCGCCATAGCGCACGATCTCGCCGGCGACCGACCGCTGCTGCGCATCGTCGACCGCAAACACGACGTGGAGTCGCTTGCCGAGGAAATCGGCTCCGGCATCGAGGCGCACATCCTGTCGGTGCGGTGAACGACGCGCGTCAGGGCGTGCGTGGTTCAGCCGCCAGTGCGATGTACGCGGCTACGGTCCGTCTTCCCGACGCGCGAACGTGCGCCGAATACCAAGGAGACGACATGTTGCATTTCCCGAAGATCCATCAGCCGCTGTTCGCCATCGCAATGTGCGCGGTGTCGTTCGCGGCATTCGCGCAGACCCCTGCTCCGGTCGGCGGAACCAGCGAGCGCGCGCCGGAATGGTCCGATTCCGACAGCAACCGCGACGGCTTCCTCAGCAAGGATGAACTTGTGCCCTTCCCTGGCGTGGTTCGCCAGTTCGAGAAGATCGACACGGATGGCGACGGCAAGCTTTCGGAAGTCGAATATGGCGACTGGCGCCGCGGTGACAAGCGCGAATACAAGTAAGACCGCAAGCCAAGCAACAGGATTCACGCGCGGCGGACGTCCTCGAAAACACGACGCCGCGCGGTTCTGCCGTACTGACGCAGGATCAGCGCAGATTGCGGCGCGCTGCGCCTGCCTGCTCGAGCAACTCGATGGCCGCCGGAATCGCAGCGGCGTTGGCGACCTCCGCCACGCACGTCGCGTCCGCACGGAACTCGGGCTCGAGCTCCATCGACCAAGTCGAATGGTAGGGCATGTACACGGCGCAGCCGCCGAGCGAAATGACCGGCGCAACATCCGACCTGAGCGAATTTCCGACCATGGCGAACGCATGCGCGTCGACACCACATTCGGCGAGCACGTGCGCGTAGGTTTGCGGATTCTTCTCGGAAACGATCTCGATGCGATCAAACAGGTCGCCGAGCCCGGAGCGTGACACCTTGGCCTCCTGATGGATCAGGTCACCCTTGGTGATCAGCACCACGCGCCGTCTTTCGGCGACGTGTTCGACCGCTTCGCGGATGCCGGGCAGCAGTTCGACGGGATGGGCGAGAACCTCCTTGCCGATCGCGACCATGCGGTGCAGATCCGCCGCCGACACCGCTCCGACCGTGATATCGAACGCAGCCTCGATCATCGACAGGGTCATGCCCTTGGCGCCGTAGCCGAACACGCCGATGTTGCTTCGTTCGACCGAGAGAAGGCGATCGCGCACGCGCGCGTCATCGAGATCGACATAGCGACCGACAATCGACTCGAACTCGGCCTGAGCCGCATCGTAGTAGTCCTGGCTGTGCCAGAGCGTGTCGTCACCGTCGAAGCCGATCAGTGCAAGCATGCACGTGTACCCCTTTCCTGCTGCACGCAATGGCGCCGGCGGATTTTACGCGAGCCGCGCAAATCGCAGGGGCATCAACTGATGCAGCCACGACGGTCGGCAAAGCGCGTTCGGTTGCGTCCTTCGGCCTTGGCGACGTAAAGAGCGCTGTCGACGACGCGGAAGAAGTCGCCTTCGTCATCGTGCTGCGCGGCGTCGAAATGTCCGGCACCGATACTGACCGACACGATCAACTGCATGCCCTCGATGACCACGACCGGCTTGGCCAGCGTCCGCTGGAACTGCTCGGCGAGTGCGCGGACATTGGCATCATCAAGACCCTTCATGAGGATCGCGAACTCCTCGCCGCCGACACGTGCAAGCACCCGGTCCGGCGCGCCGCACGTACGCTGCATGAGGTCGGCGATCGCCTTCAGCGTGAGGTCTCCAGCCACGTGTCCGTGCCTGTCATTGATGGATTTGAAGTGGTCGATGTCGATGAGCAGGAGGGAAACCGGCTGCGCATCGCGTGTGCTCGACCGCGTCCATTGCTCGAGCACGGCGGTGAAATGGCGACGGTTGAACAAGCCGGTCAAGGGGTCGGTCCGGCTCAGGTGTTCGTAGAGATCGCGCTGCCTGCTGAGCTCTTCATGCAGATCCAGTTGGCGCTGGTAATCCCGATGCGAGCGGATTGCCGCGACAAACAGGTACACGGTGTACAACGACAAGGTAGCGGCCATGACGCGCAGGTGCGGGTCACCCCAGAGGATCGCCAGAGTCGGCACCATCATCAACGCGACGCCGCCTCCGGCCAGGCGCAAGGACGTGGCGTACAGGTGCGAGAACACTGTCGCGTAGGCGATTGTTCCGACCAGCGACACGTACTTGACGTCCTTCTCAACATGCGTATCGAGGAGCACCCACATCTGCACGATGCCCCACAGCAACGCACTGGAGAGAACCACGCAGATGTAGCGCACCATCCAGCCGGGCGTCGCCCGCGCGTCGCCTGGTGGAGACATGCGATGACGCAGCCACGCGATGGCCAGAAACAGGACGGCGAACGCGATCACCGCATGCAGATGCGAGGCGTTCAGGCCGGCGGCGACGGTGAGGGCGCCCCACCCGACCAGATACAGGTAACCGCCAGCGGCCGAGCGCGAATGGGTTTCGGCCACAGTCAACATCAGGCGCGGCACGGCACCTGCCCTGGTCCGGAAATTCTCGCCGTGATCCACGCCTCCACGATCTCCGTGCTGCCGCTCTGAAGTCGCAACGTCCCCCGGTACGCGCGCGCCGTCAAGGGATTCTTGGCACACTTTCACATGTGCACGTGGCCGCAGTCGACCAGCACGCGGCAGGCCTGCACAACACACGCGCTGGCGACCAGCACGTAATCGGTGTCGAACGTGCTGATCACGAACACGGCGATCCCTGCCTCGGACAACGGCTGCACGAACGAGGCGATCACGCCGGTTTCCTCGAACGCGAACGGTCCCTGCACGCTCAACAGTGCCCAATCTCGCTTCACGCGGACGCCGGCCGGCACATGTTCGGCGCGACAGACGACCGACAGTTCCTCGTCTGTGCGCGTGACGCTCGAAAAACCCGGTGCCGCCGTGCATGCCCAGGCGGGAATCGGCGCGTCAGGCGGCAGGCGCGCGATCGCCCATTCGCCTTGCACATGCGAGAAGCGACGCGCCACCGGGTGTTTCCCGTTCACGCAAGCACCCATTCACTCTCGACGTCCGTGCACTTCCATGCGACGTCGTCGACAACCCGTGCGTGCGCGTCAAACAGGCGCTCGCGCACATGCAGTCCGTCGTCACCGTCGTGCAGTACGAGTGTCGAACATCGCGTGCCGTACGCGCTGTCGCGGATGAAGATCGGTGACAGCCGCCTTTCGAGTTCGTGACCAACGCCGGTATCGGGAAGACTGGCGGGGTCGGCTTCGCGCTCATCGCGCAGCAGCGCGAACAGGCGCTCGTCTTCCGGCAATCCACGCGCCGTTGCCGCGCCGAACGCCGTTTGCAGGCTGTCGGCCTTCGGCCAGCGTGCGTTGAACGGCCCGTTGCTTATCGCGTGCACACCTCGCGCGAGACGATGCACACGGCCGTCGATGCCCTCGATCAGCCAGATTGCGCGGCGCTCGCCGATGACCAGGTTGAACGGCGCGTACCGTTCGCGCTGTTCGAGCAGCGCGTCGATGAAGTCGGAAGGCGCGTCGTTGCCGAGGACGAAATCACGCACCAGCTCGCCGCGCGAGCGTGGCAGCGTGGCCCGCGCCCCGGAGCGCACGTTGGTCACGGCGGCGAAGCGGCCATCGTTGCGCTGCATCAGCCAGCTGCCACCGGCCTCGAGGTCCGTGCCACCGAGGCAGTCGGCGGCGGACATCCACGGTTGTGCACCCATGCTCGGACGCGCATGAAACTCGTCGCGGTTTCCGAGCAGCACCAGTGGCCAGCCTTCCACGCAGTCGATCGCGAGCAGCAGGATGCACACGTCACCCGACTCCTGCCGGTCGCTTGCGATCCGGCATCTGGGTCATCAGCCGCCTGCCGGAGTCAGTTCGCGCACACGCTGCTCGATGTCGGCAACGCGGCCGCTGGCAGGACTCAAGGCCCGCGCCCTGGAAAGTGCACGCACGGCTGCGTCGCGCTTCTTCTCGCCGATACTGCGTTCGGCATCGTCGAAGTAGGCATTGGCGAGCCGCTCGGAAAGGCTCGGAATCGCACTGTCGGATGGCGACAACTGGCGCAAGGCGTCGAGCATGTTGTCGGCCTGCCCGAGTGCATTGTCGCGCAGTGCCGCGTCGAAGAAGCCGCGCGCGCGAGCCGGCAGGGCCGCTGCGCCGTCGAGCGCTGCCTGATTGCGACCGTCGATGGAAAGCGCGGCGCGATACTTGTCGAATGCACTGTTGCCTGGTGGGTCGATGAGCCTGCCCGCGTCGGCCGCACGCGCGGCCTCGGCGACGAGCGTGGCGACGCGCTCGCGTTCCGCCGGGCTGCTCGATGTCGCGCGTTCCGCAGCGATCGCCAGGCGCTCGCGCAACTCGCGCAACTGGACGCGCGCAGCACGCACCTCGGCATTGCCCGGTGCGACGCGCTCGGCCTGTCCCAGCAATCGCTCTGCGGCACCCGGATTGCTGTCGTCGAGGGCGGCGCGTGCCTGCACGACCAGCGCCAGACCGGCCTTGCGCAAGCCGGCACGTGCACGCGCATTGTCGGCATCACGCTGCAGCACAGACTCGAACACGGCGATCGCCGATGCTTCGCCACCGGCCACGTTGCCCTCGCGCAGTTGCGCTTCCGCACGCGCGAGATCCTGCGCAAGTGCGGTGGCGGCATCTTCACGCAGACGTGTCTGCGCCGCGCGCAGTTCGGGAAGCCCGGGGAAACCCGGCTGGATGCGCGCGATGTCCTCAATGGTAGCTGCTGCGGTCGCGCCGTTGCCGGCATCAATCGCGCTGCGCGCCTGCATGGCAAGCGCATCGAGCACTCGCGTGAGCCCGGCGCGTGCGATCGCATTGTCCGGTTCGGCAACGAGCACGCTCTGGAATCCGGCTGCCGCGCCGTCATCGCCGAGCAGGCGGCCGGCGTCGAGCGCCGCCCGCGCCGCATCGAGCAGGCTCTCGGTTTCGCTGCCGCGCGACTCGATTCGAGCGAGCAGGCGCGCGACCTCGTCGACCGCGGCACCGCCACCGAGCAGATCGCGCGCGGCGGCGAGCGATCGCCGCGCCGCATCGGCATCGCTGTTCTTGAGCGCGATACGCGCATTCTGCAACTGCTTCTCACCGACCGTGATCAGCCCGCGACGCGCAATATCGTTGTCGGGATCGAGCGCACGGGCACTCTGGAACAACTCGCGGGCGCTGTCGCCGGTGGTACCGTCGAGCTCGCCGGCCGACAGTGCACGCTGCGCGCGCGCGAGCACGTCATTGAGCTCGGTACTCGGCAACATCGCACGCAGTCGGTCCTGATAGCGCCATGCCGCGAACGAGGTCGCCAGCACGGTCAGTACCAGGATCACCGTCAGCAGACCGGTCCGGCGTACCGGCGCCGTGCGCGCGGCCGGACGCTGCCCAGAGCGGCTGGCGCGCATGATGTGATCGTCGGCAGCCGCGACGATCTCGTCGAGTCGGCCGATGTTGGGCTCGGATCGCACGCGCGAAGCAGGCTCCGCAGGCGATGGCTTCGGCGATACCGGCAATGGCGAGACACGCGTGTCGACCGAACGGGCCTCGCGGCGGAATCCCTGCGGAGCGCCCTTCAGATCCGGCAGTTCGCCCGATTCGATTGCCTGCTCGTAGCGGGCGATCGCGACGGCCGCTTCCTCGCCGGTCTGGAAGCGCTGTTCCGGTTCCTTGGCCAGCAGGCTGTCGACCAGCGGCTGCAGGACGGCCAGCGGTTCGGGAAGGCGCGGCACCGGCTGCGTGATGTGCATGATGCCGACCGCGAGCGAATCGTCGGCGTGGTATGGCACGCGGCCAACCAGCATCTCGTAGAGAACCACACCAAGACTGTACAGGTCCGATCGTCCGTCGATCGGTTTGCCGCGTGCCTGCTCGGGACTCATGTAGTGCGGCGTACCGACCACCGCTCCGGTGCGCGTCATGCGCGTCGATGAATCGTTCGCGCGGGCAATGCCGAAGTCGGTCAGGACCGACGAGCCGTCGTCGCGCAGGAGGATGTTGTCGGGCTTGATGTCGCGGTGGATGAAACCCTTCAGCTGGGCGTAGTTGATCGCCAGCGCGATTTCCCGGATTACGCGCAGCGCGAAGGTCACCGGTCGCGCGTCGCCGTCCTTGCTCAGCACCGGTCCGCCGGCGAGATACTCCATCGCGATGTAGTGATAGTCGCCGACGCGCCCGACATCGTGCACGCCGACCACGTGGCGATGATGCAGGCGCGCCGCGATCTTCGCCTCGCGCAGGAAGCGCTCACCGAAATTGGGGTCGGCGAGCAGTGCCGGCGACATCACCTTGAGTGCGACTTCGCGATCCACCGATTCCTGGACAGCGAGGTAGACCGTGGCCATGCCACCGCGTCCAAGTTGGCGCAGCAGGCGGTATCCGGGGATTTCGATCACGTATCGCGGGTTCCGTGCGTGGTGGCCTGCGACGCGTCGCGACAGGCCTGTTCGCTAGCATATCAGGGCATCCGCCAGCGAACGCCGGATGCTAGCGGCTTTCATGCCAGTCGACGTGCCTCGATCACGTTCGGCACCGCCAGCAGGCGCGAAAGCAGAGCGGACAACTGGCCGAAGTCCGCCACGCGCAAGGCGAAGTGCATCTCCACTTCGCTGCTGTCACGGTCGACGCGCGCATTGACCGCGATCATGTATACATTGGCTGCCGCAATGACGTTGGTCACGTCCTTGTGCAGCCACTTGCGGTCGTAGCCGCGCACGAGCACGTTGACGTCGTAGGCACTGTGGCCGCCACCGCCCCATTCGACGTCGATCATGCGGTCGGGATCGATCGAGCGCAGTCGCTGCACCTGCCCGCAGTCGTCGCGATGCACGCTGACGCCGCGTCCGCGCGTGATGAAGCCGACCACCGGATCGCCGGGCACGGGCTGGCAACAACGTGCCAGCACGGTCATCAGATTTCCCACGCCTTCGATGATGACGCCCTCGCGGCTCGGCGTCGGCGCACGCAATGTCCGCGGCGCGGAAGGCTCTGGCGGCGCGGCCTGTTCGTGCAGCGCACGTGCAATCTGGGTCGGCGTGACGTCACCCAGTGCGAGCCCCTCATAGACATCATCGAGCGTGCGCAGATTGAGCAGCGCCGGCAACTGGTCGAGGCCCAGATTGTGAAGCGCGAGGCGCTTGAGCTCGCGATCGAGCACGGCGCGTCCGGCGGCAACGTTCTGTTCGAGATCGATGCGCTTGAACCAGCCGCGAACCTTCTCGCGGGCACGCGCGGTATTGAGGTAGCCGCCGTGGGTCGACAGCCAGTCGCGACGCGGCTCCAGCGTCTTGCCGGTCAGGATCTCGACGCGATCGCCACTGGACGGCTGGAACGTCAGCGGCACGATGCGCCCGTTGACCTTGGCCCCGCGGCAGCGGTGACCGACATCGGTATGGATGGAATAGGCGAAATCGAGGACCGTCGCGCCACGCGGAAGGTCAATGACCTGTGCTTTGGGCGTCAGCAGGTAGACACGGTCCTCGATGACATCGGTACGGAACCCAGCCAGCAGGTTGGCATCGTCATCCGTGGCCTCGCGACCGTCGAGCAACTGCCGCATCCACGCGATCTTGCGCTCGAAACTGGCATCGCCTCCGCTGCCTTCCTTGTAGCGCCAGTGTGCGGCGAAGCCGAGTTCGGCATGCGCATGCATGTCGTGCGAACGGATCTGGACCTCGAGCGCACGGCCGCCGGGACCGATGACCGCGGTATGCAGCGACTGGTAA
This sequence comes from Lysobacterales bacterium, assembly GCA_038259445.1. GTDB lineage: Bacteria > Pseudomonadota > Gammaproteobacteria > Xanthomonadales > Rhodanobacteraceae > Dokdonella. Next base: position 17,875 of record JBBSOU010000003.1, read on the forward strand.
TTGTTGCCTTTGGGACTCGCGATGTAGTCGTCGAATTCACCGGCCACGAACGGCCACATCGAATGCACGACGCCGAGCGCGGCGTAGCAATCGGGCACGTCACGAACCATCACGCGCAGCGCGCGGATGTCATAGATCGCCGAAAAATCGAGGCCCTTCTTCTGCATCTTGCGCCAGATCGAATAGATGTGTTTCGGCCGACCGGCGACGTCGGCTGCAATGCCGGCAGCCTGCAATGCGCGCTCGAGTTCGCTGCGCGCCTGTGCGATCCACACTTCGCGATCGCCACGCCGCTCGTCGAGCAGATCGGCAATGCGGCGATAGGTGGCGGGCTGCAGGTAGCGAAACGCGAGGTCCTCGAGCTCCCACTTGAGCTGCCAGATGCCGAGCCGGTTGGCCAGCGGCGCATGGATGTCGGCACTCAGTTCGGCCAGCGCACGACGCTGTTCATCCGGCAGCGCTTCGGCTGCACGCATGCGCACGAGTTGGCGTGCCAGAAGAATCAAGACGACGCGCAGGTCACGCACGATTGCGAGCAGCAGGCGGCGCAGTCCTTCGGCACTGCCGGAACCTCCACGCGCGGCATACAGCGCCCAGATACGCTCGGCAGCCTGCTGGCCTTCAATGAGATCGGCGACTTCCGCGCCGAGCGCGGCCAGTTGCGGCGCCGGCATCACCGTGCCGGCGAGCATCGCCGAATGGATCAGAACGGCGGATGGAACGACACCGCCGATTCCGAGTTCACCGAGCAGGCCGAGCACACCATTGCGTTCGTCGGCATCCTGTTGCCAACGCAGGCGTACGTCGTCCGATGCGGCAGCGATAGCCTCGTCGAGCAGACGGCTCGACGAGGCTGTGACGTCGACGTCGAGAGCAGGACGCTGATCAACGGACATGCACGTCTCGGCTGCGGGAACTCGGTGAAGTTTGGCCTGACCTGCGCGCGAACGCGTGCAGTTCGCCTGCGGCCGTTGCTCAGGCCATCAGCAACATTCTGCCCTTGCCGCGATCGCGCTTCATCGCGTACGCGGCATCCGGGGAATCAGTAGGTGTACCAGACGCTGTCGTTGGGATACCAGTCCTGCAATTCGTCGGCGACGCCGCTGAGCCCGCCATCGATGCGAAGTGCGGCGAAACCCTGCTTCGCCGAGCCTGCGCTGGCGCTGCCAACGGTGTCTCGCGAAACAAGGATATAGAACGGGCCGGGGAATGTCGGGAAGAAGCCGAGGCCCTGGGAGACGATTGGCGTCACGTTCTGAGACGTGCCAGGAAACAGGATCGCCGAATTCGCGCACAGATTCGCTGGCGGCGTCGTGCCGTCGGTCCAGGTCGGTGTGAGCAGGCACCAGGTCGCCTCGCTGCCGAGCGCGGACGCGTTGTAGGCATCGTAGATGCCCCAGCTGACAGCCGTTGGCGTCGTCGAATCAAACTGCGTCTCGACGCGCACGACGGCGACTTCCTTGCCCGCGACCAGACCCGGAAACTGCTGTGCAGTGACCTTCACGTTCTGGTGTGGTCCCGACGGAGGCGTCTGCGCGGGCGGTGTGCCGAGTGCGCCGTTGTTGGCGCCGATGTAGTCGCCGAACCCTTCCTGGAACAAGCCGCGGTTGACGCTCCATGGCTCGAGGCTCGAGCCGGGCAACGCCGACAGGCAGCGCTGACGTGGCGATGCCGCCTCGGCTCCGATGCGCACGATGGGTGCGCCGGACTCGGTGCTGCTGCCGTGCGTGAGAGTGGTCACCTCGACATTCGGAAACCGCCAGACGTCGAGTGCCGGACTCGGCAACTGGTAACGCGGCCGTACGCGAATCGTGTTCGCACCTGGCGTGCCGGCGATGTCGGAGCAGAACACATGCCAGTTGAAATATGCCGTTGCGGTGGTGACGCCGGCGACGCGCTCGATACTGAGTGCGCCGGGGACTGACGGATCGAGCGCAACCGTCGCCTGATTGCCGGCAATCGTGCCACCACCGACCAGCGCCGGCACTTGTCCGGCAACCAATCCCGAGCCGCCGAAGCAGGCCACCGTCATGACCGTCAGCGCAGCGCGCCTGGCCATCGAACTTGTGAAATTCATCAAGACGTCTTCCATTCCATTGCAGAGCGAGCAGAGCGGATCGACGTCTTGCCATAGGCACCACGCAGACACCGTCGCGCTCGATGGTAAACTGAGCTGCTGCCAGTCTACCCGCTGATTGCGGGTCGCGCACCTGTTAACCTCGCATTAAATCTCGGGTTTTCGGCAAAAAGATCACACTTCCTTCGTTCAGGAAAAAACACCATGCTCGCGAAATTGCTCACCCCGCTCGCTGCGTTGGCGCTGACATTCGGCATCGCGGCCCACGCACAGACTCCAGCCGGCTCGATCGAAGAGCGCATGTCGCAGTCGGAATTCACCCAGGCCGGCCTCGATCAGCTGTCGCCCGAGCAGCTCACGTTTCTCAACCAATGGCTCGCCGCGAAGCAGGCTACGGCGCCGACGACGGCCGCCGTGCCGATCCGCAAGCGTGACGGCTCGGTCGAGTTCTATCCGGACGAAGGCGATCGCCAGGAGGTGCGCTCGCGCATCGACGGCGAGTTCAGCGGCTGGAATGGGCGCACGCGGTTCAAGCTGCAGAATGGCCAGATCTGGCAACAGGCGGAATCAGGCAGCCGCGAGTCGGGCATGAACAACCCCGAAGTCACCATCAAGCCGGCCTTGATGGGCAGCTGGCTCATGCACGTGCGCGGCTGCAACTGCAGCGTGCGCGTCAAACGCGTCGGCTGATCAGTGAACGACTGGGGAGTGTGTCGCATGAGCAAGACCGTATCGCGCGCAGGGTCGCTGGCATGCGCCGTTGTGCTGATGACATTCGCTGGCTTCGCCAGCCTGGCGTCGGCGCAATCTCCGCCGTCGCTCGAGGAGCGCATGTCCGACGCCGAGTTCAAGTCCTATGGACTCGACAAGCTCAGCGCCGAGGAGTTGAAGGGGCTCAACCGCTGGCTGCAGACCAAGGGCATGTCGTCCGCTGGGACCGCGCGTGTCCATGCGTCGCCAGCAAGCACCGACGAACGCGTCGGGTTCCGCGAGCGCGGCAGCGACCGCGCCGAGATCAAGGCGCGTCTGCTCGGCAAGTTCACAGGCTGGGGTGGCAAGACGATCTTCCGCCTCGACAACGGCCAGGAATGGCAGCAGGTCGAGTCCGGCTCGCAGGCTGGCCTCAACCTCCAGGATGCCGAAGTCACGATCAAGCCGAAGATGATGGGCAACTGGCTGCTCGTGGTCGACTACTGCCAGTGCCGCATTGGCGTAACGCGCATCAAGTAGGCCGGGACCGGCCTCGTACTGGAGTCAGCCGAGCGCCTCGAGCGCACGTGCGAGGCGCTTTGGCGACACCGGCTCGGCCGTTCGCAGTTCCTGTGCGAACACCGAGACGCGCAGCTCCTCGACCAGCCAGCGCAGCTCCTCGAGTGCGGCGCGATCGGCGCGCGCGCCGGCGCGCTGCTTGAGGTACTCGCGCCAGTAGCGCTGCACGCCGAGCATGCGCGCCTGATCGCGCGACGGATCCTGACGCAGGCGCTCCGCACGCAGGCGCATCGCGCGCAGGTATCTCGGGTAGTGCGCAAGGCGCTGCGGATCGGTCGTGCGCAGGAAGCCCGGCGCGAGCAGCTCATCGCGCTGTTCGCGCAGGTCGTCATAGTTGGCCTTGGCGAAACCGAGCAGTGGAGGCTCGAGCCACGGCGCCAGCTCGGCATGCGCATCGATGATCGCTTCGGCCAGTGCCAGACGCTGGACCGCAGACCCGAACAGCGAGCTTGCCAGCGTCGACTTGAGCGATTCGAATGCCGATCGCGTGCGCACATCGAGATCATGTGCCTGCAGTCGCTCGCACAGGGCCGCCTCGACCAGGTCTGCGCGCAAAACCTCCGCGCTGCCGAACGCCGCCCAGCGCAACGCGACCGAATTGGCCAGCGGCAACTGCCTGCGGGCCTGCTTGATCCGGTCGGCGAGTGCGCGGCGCAGCAGCCGCTCGACACCGCGACGATGTTCGCTTTGCGCTTCGTCGCGCCGTTCGAATACGCGCAAGGCCACACTTTCGCCGAGATCGACGAAGGCCGGATAGGCACTGAGACCCCCAGTCGAGACGATCGCGTCGGGAATCTCGTCGACGTCGAAATCCGACACCTCCTCGCGGGCGAGGTCGGCATCGGCGCGTTGCGAGAACGCGACGCGTGCAGCGCCGCCCCACTGCGCCTGGATCGCCGCGAGATCGCGCGATGCGACCAGCAATCGACCGTGCTCGTCCTCGATGCTGAAGCGCATCAAAAGGTGCTCAGCCAATTCAGCCGGATTGAAATCCGATGCCGCGAAGGCGACACCGGTGACGCTCGACAGATAGCGTGCGAGCGACACGATCACATCCAGCTGGCGTGCGCTGGCATCAAGCGACTCGATGAACGCGCGCGCGAAATCCGGTGCCGGCACAACATTGCGCCGAAGCGGCTTGGGCAGTCCGCGGATCAACTCGGACACTTTCTCGGCGAGCATCCCCGGCACCAGCCAACCGGTCTCGATCACCGAGACGACATTGACCAACGCGAGCGGCACGTGCAGCGTCACGCCATCGGCGGCATCACCAGGGACGAATCGGTATTCGAGTCGAAGGCGGTGCTCGCCAAGCCCCATATGGGTCGGGAAATCCTGTGCCGCTGCGCCGGAAGTCGCAGTCAGCAGATCGGCGACCGACCAGCGCATCGCCGCCTGCTCGGCCGGCGTCGCGCGCCGGTACCACGCGTCGAGCGCAGCACTGGAATGGATGTCGTCGGGCAGCTTGCCGGCGAAAAACGCGGCGCGCTGCTCGATCGACTTGAGCAGGCCCGAACGGCGCTGGCGCGCCTCGATTTCTTCGGCCTCGAGCAGGGTCCGCGCATTGGCGCGAATGAAATCGGCGCGTGCATCAATCTCTCCGCGTGCGAGCGCCTCGTCGAGGAAGATCGCGTGCGCGGCTGGCGTATCCTGGCGACCGAACTGCACGGCGCGCTTCTCGACCAGGATGAGGCCGAACAACGTGACCTGCTCCCATGCCATCACCGCGCCGCGCTTGCGCGACCAGTGCGGATCGCGCCAGCTGCGCTTGACCAGATGGGCAGCCTGCTGCTCGATCCATGCCGGCTCGACGCGCGCGCACTGCATCGCGTAGACCTTGCCGATATCGATGATCTGGCCCGCCAGCAGCCATTGTGGCGGCGACTTCGCCAGCGACGATCCCGGAAAAATCGCGAACCGGCGCTCACGTGTACCGCGGTACTGGCCGCGGTCATCCTTTATGCCGACCTGGGTCGGCCATCCTGACAGCAGGCAACGGTGGATCGCTTCGCTCGCCTCGGCGCTGAGCCCATCCGCAGGTGCTCGCGCGCAGGCGCCATCGACATCCATGACCCGCAACTGCCGATGCAGTTCACGCCATTCGCGCATGCGCAGGAATGAAAGGAAATGCGCCTGGCACCAATCGCGCAACTTCGACTGGGTCAGTTCCGCGTGCGCGGCATCGTAGGCGAGCCACAGGTTGAGGATGCCGAGAAAATCCGATTTCGGCGCGACGAATGCCGCGTGCGCGGCGTCGGCCTGCTGGCGCGCATCGGCCGGTCGTTCGCGCGGATCCTGCACGCTGAGGAACGAGACAAGGATCAGCATCTCGCGCGTGACGCCACGCGTACGCGCCTCGATCAGCATGCGCGCCAGCGCGACATCGATCGGCAACTGCGCGATGGCACGACCGGTTGGTGTCAGCCGGTGCGCGGCATCGATCGCGCCGATGTCGAGAAGGCGCCGATAGCCGTCGCCGATCGCGCGCTCCGGCGGCGCCTCGACGAAGGGAAACTCGGCCACGTCGCCGAGTTCGAGGTTCAGCATGCGCAGGATCACGCCAGCCAGCGACGTGCGCAGGATCTCCGGGTCGGAATAGCGCGGCCGCTGCGCGTAGTCGTCTTCGGCATAGAGCCGGTAGCAGATGCCGGCGCTGACGCGACCACAGCGGCCCTTGCGCTGGTCGGCAGCGGCCTGCGAGATCGGCTCGATGTGCAGACGCTCAAGCTGGCTGCGCTGGCTGTAACGCTTGACGCGTGCGCTGCCGGTATCGACCACGTAACGGATGCGCGGCACGGTCAGCGAGGTTTCGGCGACGTTGGTCGCGAGCACGATACGGCGCGGCGCGCCGGGCTTGAACACGCGATCCTGCTCGGCAGCCGAAAGCCGCGCGTACAGCGCCAGCACTTCGGTGGCGCGATACGTGCGCCGAGCGAGCGCCAGATGCGCGTCGCGGATCTCGCGCTCGCCGGGCAGGAACACGAGGATGTCACCGCGCGGATCCTCGGCCGTGATCTCGTCGACTGCGGCCAGGATCTGCTCGCTCGTGGTCGCATTGCCCTTGTCGTCGGGCGCGCGCCAGCGCACCTCGACCGGATAGGCGCGGCCTTCGACTTCAACCACCGGCGCGCCATCGAAATGTGCGGCGAAGCGCGCGGTGTCGATCGTCGCCGAGGTCACGATCAGCTTGAGATCGGGCCGCCGAGCGAGCAGCCGCTTGAGGTAGCCGAGCAGGAAGTCGATGTTGAGGCTGCGCTCGTGCGCCTCGTCGAGGATGATCGTGTCGTAGGCACCGAGCCACGCGTCGCCCTGGGTCTCGGCGAGCAGGATGCCGTCGGTCATGAACTTGATAAGTGCGTCGTCGCCGACCTGCTCCGTGAAGCGCACCTGGAAGCCGACCAGGTCGCCGACGCTGGTGCCCAGTTCGCTGGCGACGCGACGCGCAACCGTTCGTGCGGCGATGCGCCGCGGCTGCGTGCAGCCGATCATGCCGCGCGTTCCACGCCCGGCGGCGAGGCACAGTTTCGGCAACTGCGTGGTCTTGCCCGAGCCGGTCTCGCCGGCCAGCACGATCACCTGGCGGGCACGGATCAGCGCGACGATCTCGTCGCTGCGCGCGGCGATCGGCAACGCCTCGTCGATGCGGATGATCGGCAGTCGTGCGGCGCGCGCCTGCACGCGCGCGCTCGACGCGGCAGCGTCGGTGGCGAGCGCGTCGAGCTGCAGCGCCGTTGCCTTGTCACCGAGCTTCTGCAGCCGTCGCCAGCGGCCGAGCAGCCGACCGCGGTCGCGCGTCTGCACGCCGGCGAGGGCGGACGTGATTTCGATCAGTCGGGACATCGTCGCATCCGGCACGATCGCGCCTGCGCACGCCGTGGAAAATCGTTCATCAAAACCCCCCTATGATAGGCGTTGGCGCGGGACCGCAGGTCTGCGCCCGGGCGCAGCACGCAACCATCAGTCATCAACCCACACCGGAGTAGGCCATGGCCATCGATACTGGTATATCGCACAAGGATCGCAAGAAGATCGCCGACGGCCTGTCGCGTCTGCTCGCCGACAATTACTCGCTGTACCTGAAGACGCACGGCTTCCACTGGAACGTGACCGGACCGATGTTCAACAGCCTGCACCTGATGTTCGAGACGCAGTACAACGAACTGTGGCTGGCCAATGACCTGATCGCCGAACGCATCCGCGCACTCGACGTGTTTGCGCCGGGTTCTTCCGCGCAGTTCGGCAAGCTCAGCTCGGTCAAGGAAGAAAATGGCGTGCCGGAGTGGAAGGAGATGGTGCAGCAGCTGGTCGATGGCCACGAGACCGCGGCACGCACCGGACGTGCGGCCTTCAAACTGGCCGACGCCGCCGACGACCAGCCGACCGCCGACCTCATCACGCAACGCCTCGAAGCCCACGAGAAAACCGCCTGGATGCTGCGCTCGCTGCTCAGGTAGGCGCGCAGCCGGGCTTCACAGCTTGCGACGCGGCGGAATCAGCAGGTCGCCGAACAGCAGTCCGGCGACCAGCGCGACCAGCAAGGTGAGCAGCGTCGCTGCGGTATCGAGCCCGAGCAGGACGTTGCGTTCGAACACGAGGCTGAGCGAGTGGAACGCCACGCTGCCGGGCACCAGCAGGATGATGCCGGGTTCGCGGATCAGCGCACCCGGCCGCTGCAGCAGTCGCGCGAACGCATTGCTGATCGCGCCGAGGATCAGCCCACCGATGAAGACGCCAAACGCGGCCGATACGTAGGCGCCGCCGATGCGCGTGCACAGGTATCCGAGGACCACTGCGCCGATCACCGTCGGGTAGTAGCGCAGCGGACTGCGAAAGGTCACGGCGAATGACAATGCCGCGAGTGGTACGGCAATCCATTCGGTCCAGCGCGACACCTGCGGCGTCGCCACTTCGGGCGGTACCCAGCCGACCAGCGCACACAACTGCACGGCCGCCACGGTGCCGAACGCGAGCTTGAGCAGGGTCGCCATCGCGCCGGCCATGCGCGCCGTGCCGGAGATCAGGTGCTGGCTCGACAACTCGCGCACGGCGGTGGTCAGGCTCATCCCCGGCAACAGGATGATCAGGCTGGCGACTACCACCGAGCTGACCTTGAGAGGTACCACGTAAACCGCCACCAGCGTTGCGATCAGCGTCGCCAGCAGGGCCGAGATCGCCTCGAACGCGGCGGCGATGTTCGGACGCGTCGTCGACAACGTCGAGGTCGCGCCGGTGACGAGTCCGATCAACCCGGCGGTGGCGACGCCGGCCCATCCGGTCAGCAGGATTGCCGCGACACAGGCCGAGGCCACGCCGTAGGCGGCGATCGTCGCGATCCGCGAAGCCAGCGGCTGGCGCATCGCGCCGATCTCGCGCAGCCGACGATGGCCATCGGCGAGATCGAGCCTGCCGTCGATCACGCAGTCGGCGATCTCGTCGACGAGGCACAGCCGTTTGAGGTTGACCTCGCCGGGCGAGAGCCGCACGACCTGCGTGATCTCGGCCAGCGGCAGCGCACCGCGAGAGCGGTCGGCGAACGACATGACGATGGAGGTCGGTGTCGAGAGCACGTCGCAGGCGAGATCGAGGCGTGTCGCGACGAGACTGATCGCCGCCTCGAGACGCGGCGCGGCCGTGCCGTATTCGTGCAGTCGGCGCGCGAGTTCGACGGTGAACTCGATGCGGGTGGTCAGTGCGGCAGGAGCGTTCATCGGGGTTTCCCTGAAGGCCCGCATGATGCCGCGAATCGGCGCGCGGCGGCAGCTTGATCGTCTGTCTGGCGCCTGCGCAGACCGCGGGTGACGGATACCGGCGTCAGCAAAACTGCTAGCCTATTCCGATGACCGCAGCAGGCAGCGCACAGATCATCGGCGATGGCGAACGGATCGTCGTCAGTGGCGACTGGATCCTCGAACACGCGGCAGCGCTGGCGGCGCGCCTGCCCGAGATCAAGCGCCGTGCCGGCCACGCGTTTGCGCTCGATGCGCATGCCCTGGGCCGACTCGACACGGCCGGCGCGAGCCTGCTGCTCGATCTCGCCGATGGCGACAGCGCGCGCATCAGCGGACTTGAGCCGGCGGCGAAATCGATGCTTGGCGTGGTCGCTGGCGCGCTCGCGGCGCACGCACGCAAGAAGGCGCCGCGCGACCTCGGCCTGCTCGGCAGCGTTGCGCATGTCGGCGAAGCGCTGGAGACGTTCTGGCGCAACCTGATCGCCCTGGTCGGCTTCGTCGGCGTCGTGCTGTCGGCGCTCGCGCGCAGTGCACTGCTGCCAAAGCGCTGGCGTGTCACGTCCACGTTTTTCCACATTGAACAGACCGGCTTCAATGCGCTGCCGATCGTCGCCTTGCTGTGTTTCCTGGTCGGTGCGGTCGTCGCCTTCCTCGGCGCTACCGTGCTCAAGGAGTTTGGCGCCAGCGTCTATACGGTCGAACTGGTCGGCTATTCATTCCTGCGCGAGTTCGGCGTGCTGCTGACCGCGATCATGGTGGCCGGTCGGTCCGGCAGTGCGTTCACGGCGCAGATCGGCTCGATGAAGGCGCGAGAGGAGGTCGATGCGATCCGCACGCTCGGGCTCGATCCGATCAACGTGCTGGTGTTGCCGCGCGTGCTCGCGCTGATGGTGTCGATGCCGATCCTGACCCTGGTCGGCATGCTCGCCGGCATTGTCGGCGGCGGCGCGGTGTGCGCTCTTGCGCTCGACATCTCGCCGCAGATGTTCATCACGCGCCTGCACGAGACGACCACCGTGCGGCATTTCTGGGTCGGCATGGCCAAGGCACCGATATTCGCGTTCCTGATCGCGTCGATCGGTTGTCTCGAGGGCTTCAAGGTGTCCGGCAGCGCCGAATCGGTCGGCACGCACACGACGTCGAGCGTCGTGCAGGCGATCTTCGTGGTCATTCTCGTCGATGCGCTCGCTGCGATCTTCTTCATGGAACTCAACCTGTGAACGCGGCAGAGCCAATCATCCGCATCCGCGGATTGCGCAACCAGTTCGGCACGCAGGTCGTGCACGAGAATCTCGATCTCGAGGTGCGCCGTGGCGAGATCATCGGCGTGGTCGGCGGCTCCGGTTCGGGCAAGTCGGTGCTGTTGCGATCGATCATCGGCCTCGGCCGGCCGGCCGCAGGCAGCATTACCCTGCTCGGCGAGGAAGTGACGACGCTCAGCGAAGCGCGACGTGGCGCCATCGAGCGCCGCTGCGGCGTGCTGTTCCAGAATGGCGCGCTGTTTTCGTCGCTGACCGTGGCCGAGAACGTCAGCGTGCCGCTGATCGAGCACCACGCACTCGACGCCGCGATGATCGAGCGACTGGCTGCGATCAAGGTCGCGCTGGCCGGCCTGCCGCCCGAAGCGGGCGCCAAGTATCCGTCGGAACTGTCCGGCGGCATGGTCAAGCGCGCAGCGCTGGCGCGCGCGCTCGCGCTCGATCCCGACATCCTGTTTCTCGACGAACCGACCGCCGGACTTGATCCGATCGGTGCCTCCGCGTTCGACCAGCTGATCCTGACCTTGCGCGACAGTCTCGGCTTGACGGTGTTCCTGATCACCCACGATCTCGATACGCTGTATGCGATCTGTGACCGCGTCGCGGTGCTCGCGCAGAAGCGCATCCTGGTAGTCGATTCGCTCGATGTCGTCGAGCGCTACGACGATGCCTGGGTGCAGCAGTATTTCCAGGGCCCGCGCGGCCGTGCCGCCCAGCGTGCGGTCGCCGCGCAGCCCGCTCGACAACCCCATCCCGCCACAGGTCCCTGACATGGAAACGCGTGCCCACCATATCCTCATCGGCAGCTTCGCGATCCTCGCGTTCCTGCTTGGTCTCGGCTTCGTGCTGTGGTTGTCCAAGACCAGCGCCGACCGTCAGTTCGGTTACTACGATGTCGTCTTCACCGAAGCGGTGACCGGCCTCTCGCGCGGCGGCCTGGTCCAGTACAACGGCATCAAGGTCGGCGAAGTCGAGCAACTCAAGCTGGCGCCCGATGATCCGCGCAAGGTGATCGCACGCGTACGCATCGATGGCGGCACGCCGATCCGCAAGGATACGGTCGCCAAGCTCGGTCTGCTCGGCGTCACCGGCATGGCCTTCATCCAGCTCAGCGGTGGCGCGCCGGGCAGCGAACCGCTGGTGCCGACCGAGGCCGATCCGATACCGGTGATTCGTGCCGAGGAATCGGCGCTGTCGAAACTCATGACCTCGGGCGAGGACATTGTGGTCAGCGTCAACGAGGCACTGCTGCGCGTCGGCCAGTTGCTGTCGGCCGAAAACGTCCAGCACGTCTCGGCCACGCTCGCGCGCATGGATGAAGTGGCGACCACGGTCGCCGACCAGCGCGAGGAGCTCGGACGCGCGATCAGTCAGCTCGCCGAGGCCAGTGGCGAGTTGAAGTCGACGCTGGTCACCCTCAACGAGATGGCGCAGACCACCAACCAGCTCGTACGCGGCGAGGCACGCGACGTGCTGGAGTCGACCGACAAGGCGATTGCCTCGATCGAGCGCGTCGCCAACTCGACCGAGGCGCTGCTGCTCGACAATCGTGCTGCGCTGTCCAGCTTCACCGACCAGGGGCTGCGCCAGGTCGGACCGGCACTCACCGAACTGCGTGAAACACTCAACTCGTTCAAGCAACTCAGCGACCAGCTCGGCAGCTCCAACTCGCTGCTGCTCGGACGCGACCAGCCCAGGGAGTACCAGTCGAAATGAAGCAACGCCCCATTCTCTTGGCGATTGCGCTGACCATGCTGTTGTCGGCCTGCGGATCGCTCGGCGGCACGCGTACGCCATTCTCGATCTATTCTCCACGGCTTGCGCCGAGCGTGACGACGCCAGCGATGGTTCCGGTCAGCTGGCAGTTGCTGGTCGAAAGCCCGCGTGCAAGCGATGCACTCGACAGCACCCGCATCGCCGTGATGTCGGCACCGGGCGTACTCGAGGTATTCCCGGCCGCACGCTGGCGCGACCCGGCGCCGCGCATGCTGCGCAGCCTGATCGTGCAGGCGTTCGACGACTCGGGTCGCATCGTCGGCGTCAGCGGATCAACCTCCGGCCTCAGTGCCGATTTCGCGCTGGCCATCGAGCTGCGCGACTTTCAGGCCGAGGTCGACGGCGGCTCGGTCAGCGCAGCGATTCGATTGCATGCCAAGTTGTTCGACCCGCGCGCCAATCGCATCGTCGCCACGCGCCAGTTCAGCATCAGCGCGCCAGCAGCAGGCAACGACGTTGCTGCCGCGGTCAGCGCATTCGAGCAGGCACTCGACAGCCTGCTGCCGCAACTGGTCGACTGGACGCTGCAAGCCGGTACGCAGGCGCAGCAACGCGCAGAGGCATCCGCCGCCGAAAAGTGATCGCGTGGTGCGGAGTCAGCCGGTAGTGCTCAGATATCGCCGACGAGAATGCGCCGAAACGTCAGGTTGATGCGCTCTCCGACGGCGCGTGCAGTCTTCGGCAGGTCGTGCCGGTAGTTGCGCTGGGTCGCTCCGGACATGACCAGCAGGCTGCCCGCTGCGAGCTCGATCGAGACGGGTTTTTCCGCGCGCGCCTTGTCTTGCAGGCGAAAGCGCCGCGTCGCACCGAAGCTCAGTGACGCGATCAGCGGATCGGGACCGAGCTCGCGCTCGTCGTCACTGTGCCAGCCCATCGAATCGCGGCCGTCACGGTAGCAATTGGCGAGCACGCCGTTGAAACGGACGCCGAGACGTCGGGCCAGTTCGTCGCGCAGCGCGGCCACCAGCGGCGGCCACGGCTGCGGGTCGAAGCGCACCCGCGAATAGGTGTAGGCCGCATCGCGGTCACCGATCCAGCTCGACAGACGCGGCGCATCAATCTCGCGCCCGAACAGTTTCAATCGATGGCGATGCCAGCCGATCTGGTCGCGCAGTTGACGAAACAGCAGCTCGGCGCGCGCGGCGGGGATCGCTTCTTCGTCGTATTGCACATCGGCATCGACCAGCGGCAACGGGCGCAGCATTGCCGAGCGATCAGCGCCGGGTGGCCGGATACGCGGGCAGCGCATCGAGGCGTGCCGAGCAGACCTCGGCAAGTTCGAGCAGGCGCAGGTCAGAGCCCGGTGCGCCGATCAGCTGCAGGCCGATCGGCATGCCATTGACCGCGCCCATCGGCAAACTGATCGCCGGACATCCGGCCAGACTGGCCAAGCTGGTCAGGTCGGCGTCGCTGGCGCGCTCGCCTTCGCTGATCGGATACGGCGCATGTGGCACGGTCGGCAACACGATCACGTCGACCTGCCCGAACCATTCGCGTGCACGCACCACGGCGCTGTCGATCACGCGGTCTGCCGTCGCATAGTCGACGGCGCTCTTGCCGCGCGCGAAGTCGAGCATCGATCGCAGCCGCGGCGACACCGTGGTCTGCTCGGCGGCCAACTCGACCGACAGTTCGCTCTCCATGACCAGCAGTGCAGCGCGTCGCATGCGCGTGAAATCGTAGTCACCGAGTGCGATGTCTGTGCGTTCGCCGAGTTCGAGCTCAAGCGCCCGCATTGCCGCCTCGAACACGGCACGCACATCGGCGGCCACGCCGACGCCGGCAAGGTCGGGAAGAAATCCGCTGCGCAGGCGGCCCGGCTCCCAGTCCGGCGGTGCCAGCGCGACGCGCCGACGGCGCGAGCGAGGATCGCCCGGATCATAGGCATCGAGCACCTGCAGCACGATCGCGATGTCCTGCACCGAACGCGCGAGGATGCCGACGCTGTCGAGGCGACGCGCACTCGGCACGATGCCCTGCATCGAGATCTGGCCGGGCGTCGGTCGCAATCCGAAGATGCCGCAATGGCTGGCCGGAATGCGTGCCGATCCGAGCGTGTCGGTGCCGATCGCGAACGCGCACTGGCCGCTCGCCACCGCGACCGCCGAGCCGGCCGACGATCCGCCGGCAACGTAGCCTTCGCGATACGGATTGTTGATCACGCCCGAAGTCGCATGCAGTCCGGCAGTGCCGAGCGTGCCCTCGTCAAGCGCGGTCTTGCCGAGCACGACGGCGCCGGCGCGGCGCAGCTTGTCGATGACCCACGCGTCGTCGTCCGCAACCGCTGCGGATCGCGCTGCCAGACCGACCGTGGTCGGCATGCCGGCGACATCGATGTTGTCCTTGACCGCCACCGTGAGGCCGTCGAGACGACCGATCACACTGCGCGCATGACGCCGTTCGTCGCTCGCTTCGGCATCGGCGTGCGCAGCCTGGTTGACGTGGGTGAAGGCGCGCGTCAGCGCATTCTCACTGGCGATCGCGGCGCTGTGCCGGGCATGCAGCGTGCGTGCGTCAAGCTGTCCCGAGGCGAGCCAGTGCAGCAGCTGGAACGCGCTCGCGCCGCGGATGCGCGTCTCGTTGAGTTCAAGTGGCATGGCGTTTTCGTCGCTTTTGCGGAAAGGCAATGCCAATTATGCCGCAAGCGAATTGCCGCCCGCACGACGAACACCGACAATGGCGGACCCGCCACTGCAAGCCGGAGCCAGCGATGAGCGAGCGCGAGATCATGGAGTACGACGTCATCACCGTGGGCGCAGGTCCGGCGGGGCTCGCGTTCGCGATGCGTCTGAAGCAGGTAAAACCCGAACTGAGCGTGTGCGTGATCGAGAAGGCATCGACGATCGGCGCGCAGATCCTGTCCGGCGCGGTGATCGAACCGCAGCCACTCAACGAGCTGCTGCCCGAGTGGGGCAAATCGCCGCCGCCGATGTGCGTGCCGGCGACGCGTGACGAGTTCTGGTGGCTGCGCGATAGCCAGCGCGCGACGCGTTCACCGATCCTGCCGCCACAGATGAACAACCACGGCAACATCATCGTGTCGCTGGGTGCGCTGTGCGCGTGGCTGGCGCCGCAGGCCGAAGCGCTTGGCGTCGATGTGTTTCCCGGCTACGCGGCTGCCGAGGCCCTGTTCGACGATGCCGGTGCCGTGCGCGGCGTGCGCATCGGCGACATGGGCGTGGCCCGCGATGGTTCGCACAAGCCGTCCTACACCGAGGGCATCGACATCGTTGCGCCGGTCACGGTACTTGCCGAAGGCTGTCGCGGCAGCATCAGCAAGCAATTGATCCGGCACTTCCGGCTCGACGCCAACAGCGATCCGCAGACCTACGGCATTGGCCTCAAGGAACTGTGGCAGCTGCCGTCGGGACGGGTCGAGCCGGGCAAGATCATGCACACGCTCGGCTGGCCAATGGACCCGGCCACCTACGGCGGCAGCTTCATCTACCACTACGACCAGGACCGCCTGGCCATCGGTTTCGTTGCCGGACTCGACTACATCGACCCGAACTTCGCGCCGTTCGAGGCGTTCCAGCAGTTCAAGAACCACGCGTTGATCAAGCCACTGCTCGACGGCGGCACGATCCTTTCGGCCGGCGCGCGTGCGCTGGTCGAGGGCGGCTATCAGTCGCTGCCGAAGGTCGAGATGCCCGGCGCGATGCTGATCGGCGACAGCGCCGGCCTGCTCAACGTGCCGAAGATCAAGGGCACCCATCAGGCGATGCGTTCGGGCATGCTCGCCGCCGAGCATGTCGCCGCGACCGGAACGAGTGCCGGCTGGGATGCGAAACTGCGCGGCTCGGTGGTCGTCGACGAGCTGCGCAAGGTGCGCAATATCCGCCCGGGCTTCAACAAGGGAATGATCGCCGGCATCGCCAATGCCGGCTGGGAAACCGCGACCGCCGGGCTCTCGCCGTGGACGCTGCACAATCACGCCGACCATTCCGCACTCAAGCGCGTCGATGACTACGTCGCGCCCGATCGTGGCTGGGGCGAACGCAGCCTGCCACCGCGCGATCGCCTCGCCAGCGTGTACTTCGCCGCCACCGAACATGACGAGGACCAGCCGGTGCATCTGGTCGTCGCCGACACCGATGTCTGCGTGACCCGTTGCACCGCCGAGTACAACAATCCGTGCGAGCGCTTCTGTCCGGCCGGCGTCTACGAAATCGTCGCCGATGAAGGCGGCAGGCGCCTGCAGATCAACGCCGCCAACTGCGTGCACTGCAAGACCTGCGACATCAAGGACCCCTACCAGATCATCACCTGGGTGACGCCGGAAGGTGGCAGTGGACCGAACTACCAGAACCTCTGATCGGCGTGCAGCACGCCCGCACGCAAGCGTGATCGGCGTACGCGCGTGATGACGCCCCGCGCGGCCGTGCTCATCGCCGCCGCCACGGCGTTTGCAGTGGCTGTCATTGCCTTCATGCCGGCCCTGGCGGCGGGCTTCCACGTCGAGGATTACGCCTACGTCGCGTTGATGCGGCACCTGCCGTCGCCGTGGACCCTGCTCGTCGACAACATCTTTTTCGTCTACTACTACCGTGCCACCGGCATGCTGTTCTGGTGGTTCAGCGTGCAATTCGCCGGCACCGATGCGTGGTGGCACAACCTGCTCGATCTGCTCGTGCACGCGGGCAATGCCGCGCTGCTCGCCGTGCTGGCATCGATGCTCGCGCGCAATGCGCTCGCCGGCGCCGTCGCCGGCATTGCATTTGCCTGCCTGCCGGCCGCGGCGTCGACGGCCATGTGGATGTCGGATCGCTACGATCCGCTCGCGCTGCTGTTCGGATTGCTCGCATTGATCGCCTTCGAGCGGGCGATCGCCGGCGCGCGCGCAGCCACCCTCATCAGTGCCGTCGCGCTGCTGCTGGCGATCGCCAGCAAGGAAGTGGCATTCGCCGTCGCCGCGCTGATGCTCGTGCGCACGCTCGTGATCGGGTGGCAGCGCCGCACGCTGCCGATCGCGCTGCTGCTGGCCGCGATCGTGCCTGTCGCTGTCGCGCTGCTGATGCGCATGCTGACCGTGCAGACCCTCGAAACATCACTCGGCGTCACCGACCTCATCGATGCAACGCTGCGCGGAACGGGCGCTTGGTGGCAGCGATTGCCTGCGGCGGTAGCCGGTTTCCATGCGGTGCCGGGCGCTGCCGCTGCACTGCTCGCAATTGTCGCGATCCTCGCCCTCGCCGCGATCGTGCTCGGCATCGTCGGGCGACGGCCAGGCGTATCGAAACTCGCGCTCAGTGGCGCCTTGCTGGTCCTCGTGCCGTCGGTGATCCAGTGGCCGGTCACGTCGCTGGTGCTGCCGCACGACGAGTCACTCGCTTTCGTCGTCAACCTGCGCTTCTATCACCTCGCCATGGCCGGCCTCGCGCTGTTGCTGGCCGCGGCCATGCTTGGCGTGAACGACCAGCGGACGAATGTGGCCTTCGCGGCGGCGCTGCTGCTGCCGCTGTGTGTCGGCGGTGTCATGCTGACCCGCTCGACGGCGCACGCGTGGGCGACGGTGTGGGCGCCACCCGTTGCCGCCTATCAGACACTCGCCAGCGCACTCGATGCCCGCCGCTACCCGCCGGCGTGTCACATCAGCCTCGATGTGAGCGCCCTGCCATCGGTGGCCATCGCCCACATCGACACGATCGTCAAGGCCGGTGTTGCGCGAGGTTCGTCTATCCTGCACTGCAGCGTCTCCGCCGCGGTACCGAGCCACGTCACGCTGGTCGATGCCGCTGTCTGCGACAGCGCGGCATGGCCTGCCTTCGGCATTCGCCGATTCCACGGCGAACCGGCTGTGCAGCGCATGGGCGCGCTGTGCGCGATCAGTTTCGATGGCAACGACCATTCCGCGCAGGCCGCCGCGCGGTTCGCCTTTGCCGTGGCCGCGGATGGCAGCATCCGCGAAACGTCCATGGACCGTGCCGCGTTCGCTCCGCAGCACCTTGGCCCGCAACCCGGAGATGCGCCATGACCGCGCCCTGCATCGCTCTCGTCACCGCGCGCGCCGCGCGTGGCCTCGACGAAGACCTTGAACCGTTGCGTTTCGCCCTCGTCGAGCGCGGCGCCGAGGTTGCGCTGATCGACTGGGACGACGCCGGCGTCGACTGGTCACGTTTCGACGTCGCCGTGTTGCGCTCGCCGTGGGACTACAGCGAACGGCGTGCCGAGTTCCTCGCCTGGTGCGAGCGCGCGTCTTCGTCGACACGCCTGCTCAATCCTGTCGACGTCGTGCGCTGGAGCACCGACAAGCACTACCTCGCCGATCTCCAACACGCCGGCGTACCGATCGTGCCGAGCGCGTTCATCGAACCGGGCGCAGATGCCACCGCTGCGCTCGATGCCTTTCTCGAATGCTTCCGTGATGCACAGGACATTGTCGTCAAGCCGGCGGTCGGTGCCGGCTCACGCGATGCCCAACGCCACGGTCGCGAGCAGCGCAGCGCAGCGATCGAACATGTCGAGCGCCTGCTGAAGGCGCAACGCAGCGTGTTGCTGCAACCGTATCTCGCGCGTGTCGATGCCGTCGGCGAGACCGCACTGATCCATTTCGACGGCGAGTTCAGCCACGCCATCCGCAAGGGTCCGCTGCTGCGCCGCGGCGATGCGCCGACACGCGCACTGTTCGCCGCGGAACACATCACCGCGCGTGAAGCGGACGCCGACGAAATCGAGGTGGCACGCCGGGCACTCGACGCGGTGCCGTGTGCCGATCGCCTCGCCTATGCGCGCGTCGACCTGATCCGCAATGAAGACGGCGCGCCGGTGCTGCTCGAGCTTGAGCTGGCAGAGCCGTCCTTGTTCTTTTCGACCGCGCCGGGCGCTGCCGAACAGTTCGCGCTCAGCATCATCCTGCGCGCGGTCACCGCAGCAAAGTGCGCGGGACGCCACTGAGCAAGAACTGAGCAATCCGTCGGCGATCCGCGCCGTGGCGCGCTCGGCGCGACTTCATACCGGAGTTGTCCACAGGGCTTTCCACGCCGGCTGTGGATAACCATGACAAGGCACGCAATCACCATGGACGCACGGCATGCTCGCGCAGCCACAGCGTCGCCAGCCATTTGCGGCCCGCGATGACCGGCATGCCGGCATGCAGGGTGTTCGTATCGGGCGCGCCATCGGCATGCACGTTGTCGAACAGCACGACACGTCCACGCCGCGGCGCCACACGCAGGCCAAGCAGCGGAAAATCTGTTTCGCCGCCGGCCTCGACGTCGGTCAGGTAGGCGAAGACCGTGCGCAGGCGCTGGCCGGCAAGCGGCGGTTGCAGGAGCGCGGCCGGCGCAAGGTAGTCGCGATGCGGGCGGTACTCTTCACCGACAGCGTAGCGCAGCACCGCCAGTGGCTCGGCGGTGGAAAGCGGCAAACCGGCCAGCGCGGCCAATCGACGCTGCATCTGGCGCAACCAGAACTCCTCGTCCCCGGGCGGAAACGTCATCGAACTCGACGTGCGGATACGGTGCAGCATCGGCACACCGCTGGCCGGATCGTGCACCATCGAACGCTGCAGGTGGCGACTGGCCAACGCGATCGCGTACTCGCATTCGAGCGGCGAAAGCACGTCATCGATATGCGCCAGCAGCGGTTGCGCGCGCAGCTCGACGCGGGCGATACCGGGCGTAGCGAGGCACTGCACGGCGGGCGCCGCAGGCAGCGAGTACGCGGAGTACTGCGGAAGCGCGCTGGTTGCGTGCGTGGCGTGGCGGGCCGCGCGTCGAATGCCGCGTGATGCGGCGTAGGCATGCAGGACATTCGCGCGTTCGCTATCGTCGGTGACGCAGCCGAGCAGGAATGCCGACAACGGATCTCCGGTTGCCGCGCCGAGCTCGAAGGTCGCGCGAGCCGACTCGATGTTGCCGCCGTGCGCGTGGGCAAGACCCAGCGAACGCAGCGCCGGCGCGAACCCCGCAGAAGCCGCGGCATGCAGATCCGACAAACAGGCATCCGCATCGAACGCACGGGCGATGCCGCCGAGTGAGATCAACGCACGATGAAACTTTGCCTGCGCGTCGCCGTGTCTGGCAGCGACATCGAAGTGCGTGAGCGCCGTGACGACGTCGGGAAATGCGCGATCGAGTGCATAAAGAGCAAGAACGCCAAGTTCACTGGCGGCCTGCACATGGCCGCCATTCGCCGCCGCTGCGAGCCAGCGCCGCGCATGAACGATCTGCTGGCTACCCGCGTAACGACGCGCGAGCTCGAAGCACGCTGAGGCATCGCCGCGCGTCGCCGCCTGTTCGAGCGCATCGCTCTGCATGGTCGTGGCACTCTCCTGCGCTGGTGCTGGTCGCCGTAACTGGCTCGAAACGAATCCTGTCAAGCGCCGGACGTCGTCGTTGTCGATCATTCTGCATTGCCACGGGATTGAAACAAGCGGAATCGACTTAGCCGACGCAGGCACGCCGCCGATGCGCAGCGCGCGGTGGCGCAGGCGCGGTCGTCGCGCGCCGTCCTGGGCTACAATCGTGCGGTTACGCTCATCAGTCAGGAACCCATCACCGATGAAGATCCTTGTCGGTTACAAGCGCGTCGTCGACTACAACGTGCGCATCCAGGTCAGGCCGGATGGCTCCGGAGTGGTTACTGAAGGCGTCAAACAGTCGGCCAATCCATTCGACGACATCGCCCTCGAGGAAGCGCTGCGCCTGCGCGAGAAAGGCGTCGCCACGGAAGTCGTCGTGGTCACGATCGGGCCCGCCGACATACAGGCGCATATCCGCAATGGCCTTGCGATGGGCGCCAATCGCGCCATCCACGTGGTCACAGCCGATGCGATCCAGCCACTGACCGCGGCACGCGTACTGCTCAAGCTGATCGAGAAGGAACAGCCCGACATCGTCATCCTCGGCAAGCAGGCAATCGATGACGACTGCAATCAGACCGGCCAGATGCTCGCGGCGCTGTGGGATCGTCCGCAGGCGACGTTCGCGTCCAAAGTCGAAGTGACCGGCGGCAGCGCCAGGGTCACGCGTGAAGTCGACGCCGGCCTCGAGACGATCGAGGTCGATCTGCCGGCCGTGATCACTACCGACCTGCGCCTCAATGAGCCGCGATTCATCAAGCTGCCGGACATCATGAAGGCGAAATCCAAACCGCTCGAAACGATCCCGATGGCCGACCTCGCGGTCGAGTCGGGCGATCACCTGAAGACGACGCACTACGCGCCGCCGGCCAAGCGCAGCAAGGGCGTGATGGTCAAGGACGTCGGTGAACTGGTCGCCGCACTGAAAGGAAAGGGCTTGCTGTGAAAAACCTGATGAACAGATTCGTGATCATTGCCGTCGCGCTCGCGCTGCTCGCCGCCTGCAACAAGGCTGACCAGAAGCAGTCCGAGGAAGAAGCGATCAACCGCGGTGAAGCGGTACCCGGTGCCGCCGCTGCCGCACCGCAGGACGAATTCATCACCGGCTGCACGGATGCAGGCGGCGTCTACAACGCGACCGCGCAGCACTGCACGGTTACCGCTGCGATGTGCGCGAGCCTCGGCGAATGGCGAGACGGCGTCGGCTGCGTCATGCCGTCGATGGACGCGACCGCCTGCACGGACATGAGCGGACTCAGGATGGTCGGCGATGTCTGCGTCATCACGTACGCCACGCGCGAACTCATCACCACCATCTGAGCGAGAGGCACGACATGTCGAAGATACTCATCGTCGCCGAGCACCTCAACGGCAAACTCAACAGCAGCACCGCGCGCTGTGTCACGTGCGCGAGCGAGATCAAGGCCGAGTCGATCGAGGTGATCGTGCTCGCCGCCGAGGCCGATGCGATCGCAGCCGAAGCCGCGCAGATCGCCGGCGTCACGCGCGTGGTCACCCTCATTCGCGCCGAGAATGCCAATGCGCTGGCGGCAGTGCTGGCGCCGCAGGTCGTCGAAGTGGCGAAGAACGGCTACACACACGTGCTCGCACCGTCGACGACATTCGGCAAGGACCTCATGCCGCGTGTCGCCGCATTGCTCGGCGTTGCCCAGGTCTCGGACATCATGACGGCCGATTCCGCGCATGTGTTCAAGCGTCCGATCTACGCCGGCAATGCGATCGTGACGGTCGAGGCTCCGGCATCGAGTGTTCTGGTCGGCACCGTGCGCACGGCCTCCTATGCCGCCGCGGCAGCGAGCGCGCAGGCTGCGCCGATCGAAGCGCTCGCACTGGAAATCAGCCTGCCGACGCACACGCGCTTTGTCGACCTTGCCCCGGGCAAGAGCGACCGTCCTGATCTGCAAGGGGCATCGCGCGTCGTCTCGGGCGGACGCGCGGTCGGTTCCGCGGACAACTTCGCGATCATCTACGCGCTCGCCGACAAGCTCGGTGCGGCGGTCGGTGCGTCGCGTGCGGCGGTCGACGCCGGCTACGTGCCGAGCGACCTGCAGGTCGGCCAGACCGGCAAGATCATCGCTCCGGAGCTGTACATCGCGATCGGGATTTCCGGCGCGATCCAGCACCTCACCGGCATCAAGGATGCCGGCACGATCGTCGCCATCAACAAGGATCCGGAATCGCCGATCTTCGAGATTGCCGACTACGGTCTGGTCGGCGACCTGTTCAAGATCGTTCCGGAACTCGAACAGGCACTGTAGGCCTGCGCACGGCGTTTGCGGCCGTCGCGCGTGATTCAGTCGGTCGCAGAGTCGCAGACATCGATGTCGTCCAGTGCATCGACGCATGCGCCATCGTCCGCCTCGCACAACGCCTCGAGCTCGACGCAGTCTTCGTTATCCGATTCGTCGCAGACGCCTTCTTCGGCACACGCATCGTAGCCCGGTGCGTCGCTTACCTTGTCCGGATTGGCGAGCAGAAATTCCTCGCCGGCACGCTCCGCGGCAAGAATGCGTTCGCTGCTGCTCGGATGACTGGACAGGTAGGCGACGTCCTCGCCACTGTCACCCTGCTCGGCATCGAGCTTGTGCATCGCCTCGGCGAACCAGGCTGGCGATTCGCCACGCGCAGCAAGCATGTCGAACGCGAAGCGATCGGCCCCTTCCTCGAAACCGCGTGAATAGTGGCTCTGCAGAAGGAAGGTGGGCACGCCGATCACGACCGTGCTGGCCGCGCTGACGTCGCCGGCGAAGAACGCCGCAACGATCGCGACGAACGAACTGCGCAGCGTCTGCCGCAACGCATGGCGTTCCTGCTGGTGACCCAGTTCATGCGCGATGACGGCATCGAACTCGCGATCGTCGTCGAACAGCCACGTGAGTTCGTCGGTGACGACAACCATGCCACCGGGCAGCGCCAGAGCATTGGCGCCAATGCCCGGCGCGTGGCGAAACTCGAGGCGAAAGCTGGCACCGTTCGGCAACGGATCGGCGAGCCGGCGGAAACGCGCCGTGAGTGCATCGCGACGTTCCTCATCGAGCTCACTCGGCTTCAGGCCGAACAGGCCGTCGAGCTGATCGAGCACGCTGTTGCCGAGCTTCGCTTCCATGCTTGACGGAATCTGCGCGGCGATACGATCGGCCAGCCACGGCACGCCCCAGACGAAGGTCGAGATCGACGCGGCGATACAGATGACGATCGACAATGCCACCACATGGGCATGGCGCTCGAGTCGCGCGACCAGCCGTTGCAGACGGTCTTCGCTCGGGAACCAATCGTCGAGCATTGCGTGATCGGCGACCAGCACGCGTCCACCGCACGGAAACAGGATCGAGCGTGGCGTGTGCGCGAGGCGCGGCGTGATGCGCAACGCGGCATGCGGCGCCGAGTGTTCGACGCCCTCGCCGCGCAGGTGAACCTGCGCGCCGACCCGCGACACCGTGACCGCGTGCATGCGGCTGCTGACCCCATCGAACCAGTGGGCGGTGAATGCGTTCACAGGCCGATGTCGATGTCGAACAGGCCGTCGACTTCGGCGGCAGTGGCATCGACCTCGGCGAGCGATTCCGCGCGCATCCCTTCAAGGTCATCGGCGGCGAGCAGACTCAGCGTTTCGGCGCGGTAGCGCGCGAGGCGGATTTTCGCCCAGGGGATCAACAGGCCGGCGCTGATCAGGATGCCAATCGTGTTGCCGGCATACAGCGCGAGCAGGCGATGCCCCTTCAGCGTCGAGCGCAGCCGCCTGCCGCCGATATCGACATGATTGTAGACAAGATTGACGAGTGCGGCGGCAAGGAACACCAGAACCACGAAATAGGCGGCGTAGAACAGGGCAATCGTGCCGTAGATGATCAATGGCGGTGGTGCCGAACCCGATTCGCCGCCGATCGCACCCGCCATCGTCACCGCGAAGATCGCGAGGCCAACAACCGTCATGACGCCGGTCAGCGCCCCCCATGCGATCAGGTACGGAATGTAGAAACGCCCGGGCGAAAGCAGGAAGCGGAAGTTGCTGCCACCGAAACGATGATGCTCGACAAGGAACTCCTTCTGCTTGCCTTGCACCCACGGATACAGCATGCCCAGCGTGAGCACCATCGGGATCAGCAGCAGCAGGAAGCGCACGTAGGCTTCGCCGTAGTCGGCAATGAACCGGAACGACAGGCCGCGCCACGCCGAGTAGCGGGCACGAAAGGCCGTGCCGCGCACGATCAGCCATGGCGTGGCCAGCAGAATCACGCCGACCAGCAGCAGTTGCGCGACGACACTGAACTGGCTGGCGAGCACGTAGGAGACGAACAGCGTGACCGCGATGATCCTTCCCTTGAGGATCGGCAACGGTTTGGCCAGATACTCGAACGGCACGCCGCCGAGCCGCGTGTTCGCGTAGAAGTAGCGCTCCGAGCGCACTTTCGCCCACGCCGAGTAGATACCGAGCGTCAACACGGTCAGCGCGAGGTTGACGATCCAGATGCGGAAGTACTCGCCGGCCTCTCCATGGAACGCGAAGCGGTGTTCAACCAGGGGCAGTTTCACTCTGGGTGGCGGCCAGTAATCGGCAACCGGCGCTGCGGGCAGTGGCGGCGTAGCCGCGAGGACCTCCTGGTGCATGCAATTCGCGTCCGTTGGCTATCCCGGCGCTGACAGTTTACGCGAGCCTGCTGGCGAGGCGCATCATGAGACGTGGCGCATTGGCGACTGCGCGAGCAGCAGGTCGGCCGCGTGTTCTGCAATCATCATCGTTGGCGCATTGGTGTTGCCTCCCGGCAGGTTCGGCATGATCGAGGCATCAACCACGCGCAGCCCCTGCACGCCGTGAACGCGCAATTCGGCGTCGACCACGGCGTCGGCATCAATGCCCATGCGACAGGTGCCAACCGGGTGGTAGATGGTCTCGGCCTTGCGGCGAACGAATGCCTCGATGTCGCGATCGCTCTGCACATCGATGCCGGGGAAAATTTCCTCGCCGCGATGGTCGGCGAACGGCGACTGCGCGAATAGTTCGCGCGACACCCGCACGCCCTCGATCATCATCCGCAGATCGTAGCCCTCCGGATCGCTGAGATAGTTGGCATGGATGCCGATCGGCTGCGCGGGATCAGCAGACTTCAGGCGCAGGTAACCGCGGCTTTTCGGGCGCAATGCGCAGGCGTGCAGAGTGAAGCCGCGGCCTTCGAGGCGCTGGCGGCCGTGATCGTCGAGCAGCGCCGGCACGAAGTGGAACTGCAGGTCGCAACGCGCGTTTTCGGCATGCCGGCTGCGCACGAAGCCGCCGCTCTCGGCGATGTTCGAGGTGCCGACACCGGAGCGTCGCAGCATGAACTGCAGGGCCACGGCGATGTCGTTGGTCTTGTCGTAGGTGTTGGCGAGCTTGGCGCGCGCGATCGTGCAGATGTCGAGGTGATCCTGCAGATTGCCGCCGACGCCGGGCAGCGCATGGCGCACCTCGATCGCGTGCGCGCGCAAATGCTCGGGTGCGCCGATTCCCGACAGCATCAGCAGTTGTGGCGAGTTCAGTGCGCCACCGCTGAGGATGACCTCGTCGGCCTCCGCACGTTTGCGCCGACCACCGTGGACGTACTCGACCGCCACCGCGCGCAACCCGGACATGAGCACGCGTTGCGCGAGCGCACGCGTTTGCACGGTCAGGTTGCGGCGCCCGTGCGTACGCTTGAGATAGGCCGAGGCGCTCGAGCAGCGTGCTCCATTGCGTTGCGTCACCTGATACCAGCCGAAACCGGCCTGCTGCGCACCGTTGAAATCTTCATTGCGCTCGAAGCCCGCACTCACGGCGGCATCGATGAACGCCTGCGACAGCGGGTTGCGATGGCGCAAGTCGGAAACGCCGAGCGGGCCACCGCTGGCATGCCAGCTGTCGGCCGCGCGCGTATTGTCTTCGGTGCGCTTGAAGCGCTCCAGCGACTGCGTCCACGACCAGCGCGGATCTTCCACGTCTTGCGCCCACGCGTCGTAATCTTCGGCGACGCCGCGGATGTAGCACATCGCATTGATCGAACTCGACCCGCCGAGCACCTTGCCGCGAGGCCACCAAAGGCGGCGACCATCCAGCTGTGGCTCGGGTTCGGTGGTGTAGTTCCAGTTCAGCCGCGTGTTCGAGGCGAGCTTGGCAATGCCCGCAGGCATGTGGATGAACGGGTGCCAGTCGCTGCCGCCGGCTTCAAGCAGCAGCACGCGGTTGGCCGGATTGGCACTGAGCCGCTCGGCGAGCACACAACCGGCCGAGCCGGCACCGACAATCACGTAGTCGTAGGTCATTGCGCAGTCGCGGAACTGATTGCGCGCGAGGCTAGACTCCGTTGCTAGAGCAGATGCTCCAGCATGTTTGTCAGTCGAGTATCTCGACGGCATCGCCCGGCACGATCGTGCCGGTACCGCGCGCAATCAGGTTCTGGCCGAAGGTGATGCCTTTTTCGTCACGACGATAGGTCGCCAGCGTGCGCAGGGGCTCACCGCTAGGATCGACTTCACCGTTGGCCGGATCGACGGTCGTGAATACGCAGCGCACGCACGGCTTCACCCCATCGAATTCGACCGAGCCGATGCGCAGGCGACGCCAGCCGTCTTCGGCATGCGCGGTCGCGCCGTCGACAACAAGGTTGGGCCGGAAGCGCGTCATCGGCAGCGGGCCCTCGAGACGTGCGTTGAGACCATCGAGCGACGTCTGGCCAACCAACAGCAGCGGGTAGCCGTCGGCGAAGCTGACCTCGTCGCCGGCACGCGCATGCTCCGGATCGACCGCACGCCCGGCCGCTTCGTCCATGAACACGAATCGCGCCGGCACACCGAGAAATTCGCTGATCCACTCATCGGTATGGGCATCCGCGACACGGGCCGAAACCGCATCGCTCCATATCCGCGCGTCGATGCGCGGCGCGTCCGGCGCGGCCGGTGCCAGTGCGATGCCGGTCATGCCGGGAGCGGCGATGCGCACGCTGTCGTCGTCCGCTGCAGTCACCTGGATCAAGGTCATGCGCGGATGCTTGCGCCCGGTAATGAAGCGGCCATCGGCATCGACGACCATCCAGCGACGGTCATGGGCGAGCCCACGCGCCTGGACATCGGCGCTCGACAGCGTCAATGCCGCGCACGATTTGACCGGGTAGATGTGGATGCTGGTGAGGACGATACTCATGGCGCCGAGTAGACCCACGCGCGTGCGCCCGCGTCAACGATAGAAGCCGAAGCGTGGTCTGGTCGTGGCCGGCCGGCAATGCTAGTTTCGCGCACTGTAACCGCCCGACTCCAGCCGACATGCGCGATCCGACTCCCATGGATGCTCCAGCGTGAGCCGACACTGCCGCGAATCGCCGGGCACGGGCACGTGAGCGATAGCGCCGACGCAAATGAGCCGACCGGCTGGCGCGCGATCATCTCGGGCGCCGACGCACAGGAGCGCAAGGCGCTGCTGTGGTCGTTCCTGTTCTTCTTCTCGCAGTTGTTCGGCTACTACATCCTGCGCTCGGTGCGCGAAGCGCTGATCAGCGCGGATGGATCGGCACTGATCCCGCGCGTGTTCACATCGGTGTTCATTTGCATGCTGCTGCTGATGCCGCTGTATGGCGCGCTCGTCGCACGCGTCGCGCGCCGCCACTTCATGCCGGTCATCTATGTGTTCGTGATCGTCATGCTGGTGGTGTTCGCGTTCTTCGCCGATCGCTCGATGAACAGCAACGTCGCGCTCGCCTTCGCGATTTTCCTGTCGGTCATCAACCTGTTCACCGATGCGGTGTTCTGGAGTTTCATGGCCGACATCTTCGTCAACCGCCAGGCCAGGCGCTTCTACGCGATCATCGCGGCCGGCGGAACGATGGGCGCGATCCTAGGCCCGATCGCATCGCTGACGCTGGTCGCGCATGTCAATGCGGCCGGTCTCATGCTGATTTCGGCTGCGTTCTATGCGGTCTGCCTGTATTGCCTTACGCGTCTGATCCCGTGGGTGCGCGCACAGGAGCAGGCGCAGGGTCGCGAGGACGGAGAAGCCCTGATCGGCGGTTCGATCATTGGCGGCGCCAAGCTGATCGCGCGCAGTCCGATCCTCATCGCGCTCGTGTTGCATCTGTTCTTCGGTGTCAGCATCGGCACGTTCCTCTACAACTCGCAGGCCGACATGGTCAAGTCGCTCGACATGGACTATGCAACGCGCAACCAGTACTTCGCGCTGATCGACCTGTCGATGAACATCGTTGTCCTGCTCGTGCAGGTGCTGGTCACGCGCTTCCTGCTGACGCGCTTTGGTGTCACGCCGCTGCTGCTGATTCCGGCCGTGCTGGTCGGCATCGGCCTCGGCAGCCTCGCGCTCGCGCACGGCGCGCTGCTGCTCTCGGTAGTCCAGATCAGCACGCGCGGTCTGTCGTTCGCGTTCGTGAAACCGGCGCGCGAGACGCTGTTCACGCTGGTCGATCGCGAAGCACGCTACAAGTCGAAGAACTTCATCGATACCGTGGTCTATCGCGGTGGCGACATGGTTTCGAGCTGGGCGTATCTCGCGCTCGGCGCAGTCGGTCTGACAGTGGCCGCGCGGGCGGGCCTGTGGGCCGCGCTTGCGGTGGTCTGGCTGCTGGTCGTGATCTGGCTGATTCGCGTGCAACGCGGCCTGCGCGATGCACGGCAGACAGACGCAGCCGGCCGTGAGCCCGGGCACTGAGATGCTTCAGACCTTCGCCCTGTTCACGGCCACCGCACTGGCCGAGATCATCGGCTGTTACCTGCCCTACCTGTGGCTGCGCAAGGGCGGCTCGATCTGGTTGCTGCTGCCGGCGGCGATCGCGCTGGCCGCGTTCGTCTGGCTGCTGAGCCTGCATCCGCAGGCCAGCGGCAGGGTTTATGCGGCGTATGGCGGCGTCTATGTTGGCGCCGCACTGGCGTGGCTGTGGGCGATCGATGGCATACCTCCAAGCGCATGGGATGTCGCAGGCGTCGGCCTGATCCTGCTCGGCTCCGCCGTCATCATCCTGTCACCCCGACTTTCCTGATCCGGAGAATTCCCGATGTCGATCGAAACCATTTCAGAGCAGCGCTGTTTCGGCGGCGTGCAGGGCTTCTACTCGCACGACTCGAAGGAAACCGGCGGTGCGATGAAGTTCGGCGTGTTCCGCCGGGCGCTGGCCAAGGGCGACAGCGCACCGGTGCTGTATTACCTCGCCGGCCTGACCTGTAGCGAAGAAACCTTCGTGATCAAGGCCGGTGCGCAGAAACTCGCCGCCGAGCTCGGTCTCATGCTGGTCACGCCAGACACCAGTCCGCGCAACACCGGCATCGAAGGTGCAACCGGCGAATGGGATTTCGGCGAAGCCGCCGGTTTCTATCTCGATGCAACGACGCCGCACTACGACAAGCGCTTCCGCATGTACAGCTACGTGACCAAGGAATTGCCGGCCGTGCTCGACGCAAACTTCGCCGACGCCGATCTGGCGCGCGAAAGCATTTTTGGGCATTCCATGGGCGGTCACGGCGCGCTGACGATTGCACTGAAGAATCCCGATCGCTACAAGTCGGTGTCGGCCTTCGCACCGATCGTCGCACCCAGCGAGGTGCCGTGGGGACAAAAGGCATTGCCGCGCTACCTCGGTGACGATCGCAAGAGCTGGCGTGCCTACGACAGCGTCGCTTTGCTCGAGGACGGCCATCGTTTCGGCGGCGAGATCCTCGTCGATCAGGGCTACGCCGACAAGTTCCTCGAAGCGCAGCTGCAACACTGGCGCCTCGACGCCGCCGCGCGCGCAGCCGGCCAGTCACTGACCCTGCGCGTACACGCCGGCTACGACCACAGCTACAACTTCATCCAGAGCTTCATCGACGATCACCTGTTGCATCACGCGGCGGCGTTGCACGACTGAGTGGGACGCTCGTTCAGCCGCGTGGCGACACCCACATCGTGATATCGGCGTCGAACACGACCTCGTCGAGGCTGTTGCGCACTTCGACAATCGCGTGCAATTCCTGCACATTCGATGCGTCGGTGATGGTCGGCACGTGGCTGGTCGCGCGTAGTTCGCCGAGCGCCTTCTTCAGATAGCGCACGCTCATGCCTCTCGGAATCCAGCGCATCGAATCCGGAATCGTCGCGTCGGTGGCGAGTCCGCCGGCGAGTTCGGCAGCGTTGCACAGCGCGATCGCGTGCACCGTGCCGATGTGGTTCTGTATGCGCCGGCGCTGCCTAAGCGCAACGATGCAACGACCGGGTTCGAGGAGGTCGATGCGTGGCGAGATGGTCGAGAAATACGGTGCCTGCATGCAGATCAGGCGCGCGAACAGCCAGCGTCCCGGTGCACTGGCACCGAGACGCCGGAACAGCGCCAACGCGCTTGACGCCATGCGCTCAGGCAACGCTGCGCAGTGACGCCGGGGTTCCTCGACGTACGCCGGCCTTCAGCTCCTCGCTGTCGAAATCGTCAACCGAAATGAACTCGAAGCTGGCCACGCGCACGCGTTCAAGCAAGGCACGTTCGGCACTGTCGATCACGCCCTTCGCTTCGGCATCGGCGATCTGCGCGGCGAAGTCGAGGCCGATCACGTCGCCGGATTTGACCGCCTTCAGGAACTTGCGCTCGACCGGTTCGGCGAGGATGACTTCGGGCAGCAACGCATTCATGCGACCGATCGGATTGTTCGCCGTCGGCGTCATGTAGGCGCCATCGATCAGGCGTGAGCGCGCCTCGTTCGGTGCGGTGAGAATCGCCGCGACACGACGGCCGAGACGATCCGACGGCGGCTGTTCGCGACGACCGAGCGGGAACACCAGCACGCGCAGCAGCCACGCGACCGGACGCACCGGGAAGTTGCGGATCACGCCGTCAAGCGCGTTCTGCATGCGCCACGCGCATTCGTGGAACGCCCAGGCGAGCAGCGGACGATCGGTGACGAGGCGACCTTCGTCCTCATACTTCTTGAGCATTGCCGAGGTGATGTACAGATAGGAGAGCACGTCACCGAGACGCCCGGATATCTTTTCCTTGAACTTGAGCTTGCCGCCGAGCACGAGCATCGAGGTGTCGGCAACCAGCGCGAGCGCGGCCGAGTAGCGATTGAGCTTGCGGTAGTAGCGCCTGGTGTAGGCGTCACCCGGCACGCTGCCGATCCTTGCACCGGTCAGTCCGAGCACGAAACTGCGCGCCGCGTTCGAGATGGCAAAGCCGATGTGCTTGAACAGCAGGCGATCGAACACGCGCAGGCGCGTGCCGTAGTCCGGCAACGCGGCGGCCTGCATTTCCTCGAGCACGTACGGATGGCAGCGGATCGCACCCTGGCCGAAGATCATCAGGCTGCGCGTCATGATGTTGGCGCCCTCGACCGTGATCATGATCGGCACACCCTGCCAGGCGCGGCCGATGTAGTTGCCTGGACCAAGGATCACGCCCTTGCCTCCATGCACGTCCATCGCGTCAAGCGATATCTGTCGGGCCCATTCGGTGGCGTGGTATTTGGCGATTGCCGACGGCACTGCCGGGCGCTCGCCACGATCGACGGCGGCCGCCGTCGCGCGCGACAACGCTGCGGTCGCATAGGTGTAGCCGCCGATCCGCGCGATCGCTTCCTCTACGCCTTCGAAGCGTCCGATGGCCAGACCGAACTGCTTGCGGATACGCGCATAGGCTCCGGTTGCCGCGACTGCTGCGCGACTGCCGCCAGTGGCCATCGACGGCAGCGAAATCGCGCGACCGACCGACAGGCACTCGACCAGCATGCGCCAACCCTGGCCGGCCATGTCGGGTCCGCCAATCAGTTGCGACAGCGGTATGAACACGTCCTTGCCACGCACCGGACCATTGTGGAACGGCACGTTGAGCGGGAAATGCCGGCGACCGATCTCGAGCCCCTTGGTATCACGCGGAATCAATCCGAGCGTGATGCCGAGGTCTTCGGTCTCGCCGAGCAACTTGTCCGGATCGAGCATGCGGAACGCGAGGCCGACGATCGTCGCCACCGGCGCCAGCGTGATATAGCGTTTGTCGAACGTGAGCCTGACGCCGAGCACGTTGCCGCCTTGCCACTCGCCCTTGCAGACGATGCCGTAGTCCGGAATCGATGTGGCATCCGAACCAGCGTACGGACCGGTCAGTGCAAAGCACGGAATCTCGCGGCCATTGGCCAGACGCGGCAGGTAGTAGTCCTTCTGTTCCTCGGTGCCGTAGTGAAGCAGCAACTCGGCCGGGCCGAGCGAGTTCGGCACGCCAACCGTGGTCGATACCGTCGCCGACATGCTCGAGAGCTTCTGCAGCACAGCAGAATGCCCCAGCGCAGAGAACTGCAGACCGCCGTACTGCTTCGGAATGATCATGCCGAAGAACTTGTGCGTCTTGAGGTATTCCCACATGTCCGGCGGCATGTCGGCGAGCTCGTGGGTGATCTGCCATTCGTCGATGCGCTTGCACAGGTCTTCGACCGGACCATCGATGAAGGCCTGCTCCTCGATGCTCAGTTGCGGCTTCGGTTGCGCCAGCAGCTTCGACCAGTCCGGCATGCCGCTGAACAGTTCGCCTTCAAAGCCGACCGTGCCGGCCTCCAGCGCGATCTGTTCGGTCGCCGACAGTTGCGGTGTGATCTTGCGATAGACATTCAGAAGCGGCGCGGTCATCCGCGTGCGGCGGAAGTCCGGCAAATTGAGCGGGGCAGCAATGGCCGCAAACACCAGCAGCGGCAGCACGATGGCGAGCCAATGCGCACCGACCAGCAGGCCGCTGGCAACGATGGCGATTGCCGTGACCAGCGTCCAGGTGCGCAGACTGAGGCGCAGGTAGGCGACCACGAGCGACGCGAGCAACGCCGTGATGAACGGGATCAGTTGGATCATGATGGAACTCCTCGGTGTCGAGTCGTGCATTCACCGTGTTTTACACGTGGCGAAGCGAACGCACAGGCAGATCAACAAACGGTTTGGGCAATCAGTTGCGTCAACGTGGCGCAGTCAAGCGGGCAATGGCGTATCGATCACAGGCAACGCGTCCAGGAACGTGCGCACGTGGTGCGTGAAGACCGTGTTTTCGTCACCCGCCAGCATGTGTGTCGCCGAAGCCACTCTCGCATGTGTGGCGTGGGGCACGAGCTCTAGAAACTCATTGATGGTCGCGTCGGAAACGACATCGCTTTGGGCGCCGCTGACCAGCAGCGTCGGTACGCGTACGCGTCGCGCGGCGGCAACCAGTTCGGCTTGATGCAGATCCGCCTGTTCGGCGATCGGGGTCAGCATGCACGGGTCCCAGTGCCAGTGCAGGCGACCGTCGGCCGACGGCACCAGCAGATCGCGCAGGCGCTCCGGCGACTTGCGCTCTCGCCGGTGCGGCAAATAGGTCGCGATCGCATCCGACGCTTCCTCGAGGCTTTCGAATCCTTGCGGATGTGCGCGCATGAAGTCGATGATGCGGGCGACGCCGGCGGGTTCCCAGCGAGGCGTGATGTCGACCAGCACGAGCGCGCGACAGTGTGGCTGCGGCCGGCCGGCGAACGCCACTCCGACAAGTCCGCCCATCGAGGCACCGATGATCACGGGCGCGCGCTCCGACAGCGCACAGACTTCGCCGAGGTCGCCGATCAGTTGTTCGACGCTGTAGTCACCATCGACACGACGCCCGCTGTCGCCGTGGCCGCGTGCGTCGTAGCTCAGCGTACTCCAGCCAGTCGCGGCCAGAGCGCTGGCGCTGGCCTGCCACGCGCCGCGGGTCTGGCCAAAGCCGTGGGCAAACACGATCGTCTCCGCATCCCGTGGACCGCGCGTTTCCACTGCCAACACGACGCCGTCCTGTGCAGTTACCGTGCGCAGGCGGGGGTTGTCGGCGGGACGGGAACGGGGATCCACCATACGCAACAGTATGGATGCAAATTTCAAGCAATTCAATGGCGTCCGTTGCTGCACTGCAGCGTCCATTGCGCTTCTCATCGACCCGGCCCTGCGGCACACTCCGGTCATGAGCGACGCCGCAGAACCGATCATCGAGCCGCGCGTGCGCCTGACCGCTGCCGACTGGGAGTCGGCGGCACTCGATGTGCTGGCCGAATCGGGACTCGCAGCGATCGCGGTGGAATCGCTGGCGCGCACGCTCGGCGTGACCAAGGGCAGTTTCTATTGGCATTTCCCGACCCGCGAGGCATTGATCCGCGCCGCCGTGGATCGCTGGGAACGGCGCGACGAGGACGAAGTGCTTGCGCGCGTCGAGCCGATTGCCGATCCGCGCGAGCGCCTGCGCGAACTGTTCCGCCGTGTCAGCCGTGAAGTGCAGTCACACGTGATCTATGCGGCCTTGCTGCAGGCCTCGGATCACCCACTCGTGCATCCGGTCATCGAACGCATTTCCAAGCGCCGCCTCGATCTGCTCACGCTGGCCTACCGTCAGACCGGATTCGAGCGACGCACTGCCGGCTACCGCGCCCGACTCACCTACACCGCCTACACCGGGTTCCTCCAGCTCAACCAGCGCCGCGCCATGCCGCGCATGGACCAGGAAGATTACGAGGCCTACGTCGAGCATGTGATCGAGGCGTTGATCCCGGCCTGATTGAGAATAAGCGAGTGTTCGCACCTTTCCCTCCGGCGTGGCTTCAGCCTGCCCGCGATACGTTCGAACATGCACACGTTTACAGGCGTTCGGCGTGACACACGAAATTGCGTCAGCGCATGACGACACGGTCATTGCGTGCTGCAGCAAACCTTGCCAAGCCCTGCCCTGCTCGCTAGCGTCGCGCGCCATCGATCATTCACGGCGCGGGCTCACCTGCGCCAGAGGAAACCATGGCCAGTACGCTCGAATCCCTGAACCGATGGGTCGAGGACGTCGCCCGCTTGACCGAACCGTCGGCGATCCACTGGTGTGACGGATCGGCCGGCGAGTCATCCGCACTGCAGGCACTGATGCTGGCGAGCGGCGATCTGATCGCGCTCAACGCGGACACGCACCCGGGCTGCCACCTGCATCGCTCGCATCCATCCGATGTCGCCCGTGTCGAGCACCTGACCTTCATCTGCACACGCGAGCCAGACGACGCCGGACCCAACAACCACTGGATGGCGCCGGCCGACGCACACGCGAAGATCGATGCGCTTTTCGCCGGTGTGATGCGCGGCCGCACGCTGTACGTGGTGCCGTACTGCATGGGTCCAATCGACTCACCGTTGTCGCGCTGCGGCGTCGAGATCACCGATTCGCCGTACGTGGTCGCCAACATGCGCATCATGACGCGCATGGGCAGCGCGGCATTGGCACGCATCGAGCGCGAAGGCACGTTCGTCAAGGGGCTGCACTCACTCGGCGAACTCGACCCCGACAAGCGTTTCATCATGCATTTTCCCGAAGAGCTGACGATCAAGTCGATCGGTTCCGGGTACGGTGGCAACGCGCTGCTGGGCAAGAAGTGCCATGCCCTTCGCATCGGATCCTGGCAGGCGCGCAGCGAGGGCTGGCTGGCCGAGCACATGCTGATCCTCGGCATCGAGAATCCGCGCGGCGAAACCCACTACATCGCCGCGGCGTTTCCGTCCGCCTGCGGCAAGACCAACCTCGCCATGTTGATTCCGCCACAGGGCTATCGCGACGCCGGCTGGAAGGTATGGACGGTCGGTGACGACATCTGCTGGATGAAGCCCGGCGCGGATGGTCGACTGTGGGCGATCAATCCGGAAGCGGGCTATTTCGGCGTTGCTCCAGGCACCGGCGCCGCCACGAATCCAAACGCGCTGGCCATGCTCGACCGCGATGCGATCTTCACCAATGTCGGCGTCACCACCGACAATCAGCCGTGGTGGGAAGGCCTCGACGAGCGAACGCCGGCATTCGACTGGCAAGGTCGTGCGTTCGATCCCGCCAATGGACCCGCGGCGCATCCGAATTCACGCTTCACGGTGTCGGCAAGACAGTGTCCCAGTTGGTCGCCGAAGGCAGAAGCGGCCGAAGGGGTTCCGATCAGCGCGATCGTGTTCGGCGGACGCCGTCCGTCACTCGTCCCGCTCGTGTTCGAGGCGCGCGACTGGAGCCACGGCGTGCTCGTTGGTGCAGCAATGGGTTCCGAGACCACCGCTGCGGCGACCGGCGCAGTCGGCGTGCTGCGCCGCGACTCGATGGCGATGAAACCGTTCTGCGGCTACAACTTCGCCGACTACTTCGCACACTGGCTGTCATTCGACAAACCCGGCTCGCAGCTGCCGAAGATTTTCCACGTCAACTGGTTCCGCAAAGGCAGTGATGGCGCATTCCTGTGGCCAGGTTTTGGCGACAACCTGCGCGTGCTCGAATGGATCGTCGCGCGCAGCACGCGTTCGATGGAGGCGCTCGAGACCGCGATCGGATTCCTCCCTGCCGCAGACGATCTCAATCTCCAGGGCGCCAACGTGACGCGCGAGGCGATGCGCGAACTGCTGCATGTCGATGTGCGCGGCTGGGCCGCCGAAATGGCCAGTATCGGCGCCTATCTCGACGAATTCGGCGCGCGCCTGCCGCAGGCCCTGCACGTGGAACAAGAGAGGATCGCGTCACGGATCGACGCCGAGCTGCACCCGCTGCCGAGGGCCGCGGCGCGCTGAATGTCGTGTTGGCAGCTGGCGCCAAGGCCGCAATTGCAACGTCATTCGCCGCCACGTTAAACCTTGTGCCGCCCGCAGGCATCGAAGCTGGCATCATGAATGCTGCCTGCCTGCCAATGCCACTGACCCTGATGGACGCGCCACGGGCCGAACCGGAGGATGCCGAGCTGGTGCGCCGCGCCGGAGCGGGCGACGTTCGTGCATTCGAGATGCTGTACCGGCGTCACGCCGGACGCGTGCACGGTGCGGTCTGGCGCTTGTCGGGCATGAATCCTTCGCGTGCTGAAGAACTGACCCAGGAGGCGTTCGTGCGCGCCTGGCAGAAGCTCGGCAGCTTCCGTTTCGAGAGCGCGTTCACGACGTGGCTGCATCGGCTTGCCGTCAACGTCGCCTTGATGGACCTGCGCAGTCGTGAGCCCGAGCACGGTGCCGATGAGGAAGTGCTGGAGGCGGTAGCCGAACCCGCGCGACCGATGTGCGTTGGCGAACGCGCCGACCTCGAGCGCGCGATCGCGCAGCTTCCACCACGCGCGCGCGCCGTGCTCGTCCTGCACGACATCGAAGGCTGGAAACACGAGGAGATCGGCAGCGAGCTCGGCATGGCGGTCGGTACCTCGAAGGCACAACTGCATCGCGCACGCGCATTGTTGAGGCGGGCACTGGGAGTTACCGATGAATGATTTCGAACTGCAGCGGCAACTGCGCAACCTGCGGGGTCCCCACGCGCCGACCAGCGATCTGTGGCCAGGAATCGCCGAGCGGATCGGCAATCGCGCACGCTCCACGCCGACAGCCAGGCACCGACGCTGGATGCCGTTGACGGCTGCCGCGGCGATCGTATTCGCGATGGCGACCGGGATTTTCTCGCTCGCCGTGCAACAGCAGATGGCAGGGCGTGACGCAGCGCTCGCCGGCGTGGTCGAAATGCCGACGGTTCGCCAGCAGATAGAGCGCGCCCGCGAACTGGCGCAGACTGGGGACCCGCGCCTGGCGAGCGCCGAGGTCGTGCTCGATGCCGCCAGCCTGGAGCTCGAGCAGGCATTGCAACAGCAGCCCGACGCGGTCTACCTCGTGGGCATGATCAACCGCACGCACGCGCAACGCCGCAAGCTCGCACGTCTCGGCATGGATGCCGGCTGAGGAAGTCCCCGATGAACAACTACCGCCATTTCCCGATCGTCCTGATGCTGCTCGCAGTCGGTGCAACGGCACAGGCTGGCGCGCCGATCAACGAGTCGCGGACAGTCGATGCACGCGCGCAGATCGTCATCAGCAATGTGCGTGGCTCGGTCACGGTCAGCAGCTGGGACCGGAACGAAGTCGCCATCACCGGTACGCTCGGCGAGGGCAGCAAGGAACTGCTCGTCGAAGGCGGCAACTCGCGGCTGTCGATCGAAGTGAAGGCACCCGGCCAGACCGGATGGTTCAACTGGGGCTCGAACTCACGCATGGAGGATTCCCTGCTCGACATCAAGGTGCCGCGCGAAGCAGAGCTCGAGATCGACGTGGTCAGTGCGAACGTGGCGATTTCCGGAAGTGCAGGTCGCTCAATCGACGTCGACAGTGTCAGCGGCCGGGTGCGCATCGACAGTAATGTGCAGGAGCTCCAGGTCGGCAGCGTCAGCGGATCGATCGAACTGACCGGAAAGGCGGATCGCGTCGAAGCCGACACGGTTTCCGGCGAGATCAACGTGCGCGCGGAAGCGCAGCGGCTCACACTCGAAACGGTATCGGGCCGAATCAATGTCGAGACCGTACGCTTCGACGAGATCAATGCGAGTTCGGTATCGGGCGACATCAGCGTGCGCGGCGCGCCGACCGGCAGCACGGCGCGACTGTCGTCGGAGACGATGAGCGGCAGCGTGCGCGTGCGCCTGCCGGGCGAACTCTCGGCACGCATCGAGGCGGAAACCTTCAGCGGTCGCATCCGTACCGATTTCGGGACGGTCAAGGAGCCCGAGTACGGACCAGGCCGTTCGCTGAGCACCACGGTCGGCAGTGGCGAGTCGCGTCTCGACATCGAAACCTTCAGCGGCGATATCGACATCCGCCGGGAGTGAGGGCGATACGGTGGCGTCGCTGACGCGGTGAACGCGCCGCAGCACTGACGTACAATGCGCGCCCCGCCACGCGCCGATGCGCTGGCCGCACCGCTCCAGGCACGCCCCATGACCGACCACGTCAGCGAGATGCGTCGACGACGCACGTTCGCAATCATTTCCCATCCCGATGCAGGCAAGACCACGCTGACCGAGAAGCTGCTGCTGTTCGGCGGCGCGATCCAGATGGCCGGCTCGGTCAAATCGCGCAAGGCCGCACGTCATGCGACCTCGGACTGGATGGCGCTCGAGAAGGAACGCGGCATCTCGGTGACAAGTTCGATCATGCAGTTCCCGTATGCCGAACGCATCGTCAACCTGCTCGACACCCCGGGCCATGCGGATTTCTCCGAGGACACCTATCGCGTGCTCACCGCGGTCGACTCGGCGCTGATGGTGATCGACTGCGCGAAGGGCGTCGAGGAACGCACGATCAAGCTCATGGAGGTGTGCCGCCTGCGCGACACGCCGATCATGACCTTCATCAACAAGCTCGACCGTGAAGGGCGCGCGCCGATCGAACTGCTCGACGAAGTCGAGTCAGTGCTCGGTATCGCCTGTGCTCCTGTCACCTGGCCGATCGGCATGGGCTCGCGCCTCAAGGGCGTTTACCACCTGGTCCTTGACGAGGTGCACATCTTCGAGCCCGGCAAGAATTTCAGCCGCCAGGATTCGACCATCTTCAGGGGCCTCGATGACCCGGCGCTGCGCGCGCGCATCGGCGAAGAGGCGTTTCGCGAACTGCGCGACGAACTCGAGCTGGTTCAGGGCGCATCGCATCCGTTCGACAAGGATGCCTATCTGGCCGGCAAGCAGACCCCCGTATTCTTCGGTTCGGCGGTCAACAACTTCGGCGTGCAGCTGCTGCTCGACTTTTTCGTCGAGCATGCACCCTCACCGAAGTTGCATCAGACGACGACGCGAACGGTCAGTGCCGACGAGCCGCGCATGACCGGTTTCGTGTTCAAGATCCAGGCGAACATGGACCCGATGCACCGCGATCGCGTCGCCTTCATGCGCATCTGCTCGGGAACCTTCGCCGGTGGCATGAAGGCCACGCACACGCGTACCGGCAAGGAAATGAAGCTCGCCAATGCGTTGACCTTCATGGCTTCCGATCGCGAGATCGTCGACTACGCGTTTGCCGGCGACGTCATCGGCATCCACAACCACGGCACGATCTCGATCGGTGACACCTTCAGCGAGGGCGAAGCATTGAGCTTCACCGGTATCCCCAACTTCGCCCCGGAACTGTTTCGCCGTGCGCGCCTCAAGGATCCCCTCAAGATCAAGCAACTGCAGAAAGGTCTTGCGCAGTTGTCCGAAGAAGGTGCCACGCAGTTCTTTCGTCCGCTCATGTCGAACGACCTGATTCTCGGCGCGGTCGGCGTACTGCAGTTCGAAGTGGTCGCCTATCGCCTGAAGGACGAATACAGCGTCGAGTGTGCGTTCGAGACGGTCGGCGTCATCACTGCGCGCTGGGTGCACTGCGCGAACGCGAAGAAGCTCGAGGAGTTCCGCGAGAAGGCTGCGCAGAACCTTGCCATCGATGCGGCCGGCGAACTCGTCTACCTCGCACCATCGCGCGTGAACCTGCAACTGACGATGGAGCGCTGGCCCGAAGTGCGCTTCGCGGCTACGCGCGAGCACGCCGCCGCAGTAGCGGAGTGACGGCAACGGACACGGCTACGTGTCGGGGTAGAAACGAAACCGGCAAACAATGCAAAACGCCCGGACCAGCCGGGCGTTTCCAGTCAGACGCGGAGGCCACCATCATCAGCCATCGTTGAAACTGGCATTGAAGACGCGATCACCGGGCGTCGACGGCAGCGCGCTGTCGTCGCGCGAGCTGAAGATCTCATCGACGTTGGTGAAGATGCGATCCGGACGCGAAGCGGCTTCCATCGCCGCGATCATGGCCGCTTCTTCGGCCACGATACCGCGCTGGTGATGCACGCCGACGCCGAGAGCCACGGCAAGGCACGCGGCCAAGCCAACCCAGCGCAGTCCCGCATGACGCTGCGGGCGTGCGGCGTGGCGCGTTGCGCGACCCGCACGCTGATGTCCAGCGACCTCGCGATCGCCGACGCGACTGACCAGTTCAGCGGAAGCCGGAGCAAGCTCGCACAACAGGCGCACCAGATCGGTCTGCACGGCCGAACGCGACAGTCGCATGGCGACTTCATCACGGCGGTCACCGCGCAGGCGTCCTTCCGACGCCTCGACGAGCGTTTCGGCATCGAGCAGATCGATCGCTCCGACGCGCGACTCCGCGTTGAGTCGGCGATATAGGCTGGACAAGCTGCGGTCAGTCATCGAAG
This sequence comes from Lysobacterales bacterium, assembly GCA_038259445.1. GTDB lineage: Bacteria > Pseudomonadota > Gammaproteobacteria > Xanthomonadales > Rhodanobacteraceae > Dokdonella. Next base: position 59,253 of record JBBSOU010000003.1, read on the forward strand.
TCACCGTATCCCAGTTCGCGGAGCCGACCCTTGAGCTCGTCGAGTCCGCGTGAAACGAGTTTTCTTGTCGCTTCGGCGGAAATGCCGACAACGTCGGCGATTTCCTGAAGCGAGAAGCCTTGCAGATGCAGAGTGATCGGAAGACGGCGCCGTTCCGGAACCTCGCCGAGACATCGCCTGAGCCCGTTCATGCGCTCGACATCGCCGGCCGACTGCTCGGGGCTGGCGCCGGTGTCCGGCAGTTGGCCGGGTTCGTCGTCGTCCTCGGGCAGAGGCTCGGCAGCCCGGACTTCCGCCCTGCGAAGGGCATCGATCACGGTCGTCGCAACCACTCTCTGCACATAAGACGCATGAAAGGCGCCAGACCGGTCACGCTCGATGGCCTTCCACAGGCGGATGCGCACTTCCTGCTCGACATCGGCCACATCTATGCCATGCCGATCAAGGCGATAGGTCTTCAGCAGCGCACCGAGGCGCGAGCCGAATTCGGCGAGGACCTGGGCCAGACGGACCCCGGTTGCCGGTGCCTGATCATCCACGGCGACGATCCCGGCATTCGCACGCATGCCATGAACCGCCGAGTGCATGGTGGGTGACCGTGGCGACGACGGTCGCACGTCTGGCATCGCCCGCTGTGCGCTGATGTGCGAAGGCGGCCACGTCACGCCCCCGGCTGCAAAATAGGTGGCAACGGACAATGCAGCGCGGCGCACACGGTGCGCAACAACTCGGCTTCACTGACACTGACGCGTCCATCGGCGCTGATCGCATGCGTGAGTCCGAGGATGACGCATTGCTTGCCGGCCGGCGCCAGCAAGTCGAGGCGCGGCAGCGCGCGGTCCAGCGCCCTGGTCCAGTCCTCAGGCGGCGCATATGTTGGCAACTGCCGCGGCAAGACCTCGTTCATGCCGAGCGCATACGCACGCCGGGCGGATTCGGCATCGTCGTGACCACGCGCGGCCAGCACCGAGAACAGATCGGCCAGCTCCGCGGCGACTTCGGCAAGCGTGATGCGACCGAGCACGCGGCTCGCCGACGGATCGAGCGCATCGATCACCTGGATTCTGATCAGCGTGGCGAGGCAGTACTCGTCGAGCGTGACGCGGCCATCGGCGTCGATCAATTGTTTCAGTGCGATGACGAGCACCTGCAACTGAGGACGCGCGTGACGTCGGAGCGCCGGAAACGCGAGCGCCGCCAATGGCAGACGCTGCATCGGGTGCAGTCGTTGCGCATGTGCCTGCAATTCGACCACGCGTTCGCTTGTACGCTCGTCGAAGTAGCGCGTGACCAGTCCGAGCTGGCGCTCGCGCACGTGGACATCACGCCCGATCAGCAAGGCCAATACCACTGCCATTGCATCGGCACGCGAATGCGCCGCGTCGACCAGTTCATCCGCAAGCGACATGCTCAGCGAGGACGCTGCCGCGTAATCGGCGGTATCCGGGTTGCCGACCTGGGCGACGACCTGCTGCGGTGTGACGGCAATTTCATCAAGTGATGACGGCAGTGGCGCTGCATGTCCAGCGGCCGCCCGATGGGAGGACGCAGGCGCGAAGCGCGCAATCGACGCGCTGTCATCGTCCTCAGCGACCTGATGCGGATTCGACCAGTCGGCCGCGATTTCCGCGAACTCGGCCGGATCGAACGAGGGCTGCAGGCGCCTGATCCGGTCGGTCAGGCGCGGATGTGTGGCAAACAACGCTGAGTAGCCCACGCCGTCACCAAACAACATGTGCGCCACCTCTTCGCCATCACTGGCTGTCAATTTCGATCCCTCCGCGAGGCCGCCAATCTTTTTCAGGGCGCCGGCGATGCCATCACTCTGGCGCGTGAACTGAACTGCCGAGGCATCGGCGAGATATTCGCGCTGCCGCGCGATCGAAGCCTTGATCAGACGCGCGAAGAATACGCCGATATAGCCGACCGCAAGCAGCGCGATGCCGACCAGCGCGATGCCGGCCGAATCACGACTGCGACTGTAACCGGCAGTCTGCGTCATCTTGCGCCCGATGATGGCGATCACGAGGATGCCGAATGCAATCCCCATGAGGCGGATGTTGAGGCGCATGTCACCGTTCAGAACGTGGCTGAACTCGTGTGCGATGACACCCTGCAGCTCGTCGCGCGTAAGCTTGTCGAGACAGCCGCGCGTGACCGTCACGGCGGCATCGGCCGAGGTGTATCCCGAGGCAAACGCGTTGATCGATGTTTCCTGCTCGAGCACGTGGATACTCGGCACCGGAACGCCCGACGCGATCGCGATTTCCTCGACAATGTTGCGCAGGCGCCGATAGGCGAAATCGGTCGTGTCATTGGCCACAGGCGTCGCGCCCATTTGCGCGGCGACCGCGGAACCGCCGCCGCGCAGTGTCGCCACGCGATACAGCGTGGCCAGCCCGATCACCGCGAGCACGACCGCACTGACACCGGCAACCACCATCGGATCAACCACAGGCGTGCGCTCGGCGGTCGCGTCGGCCAGGCCGAGCGCTAACACGACGATGACGTTGATGGCCGCGACGATCGCGAGCACGGCAAGCGAGAACAGCACGAGCATGCGTCGCGTCTGCCTGCGCGCGATTTCCTGCTGGGCGAAGAAGTTCATCGCCGGAACCTCGGCATCGATGCGCATCGACACGCCGGCCACTGCCGGCATGTCGGCTGCATCAAGTAAACGAGACCTTCACCGGCTCGCGCTTCTCCGGCGCATCGATCTCGAGCAACTGCGCCGGCTGGAAGTTGAACATGTTGGCGACGATGGAGCTCGGAAACACCTCGCGTGCATTGTTGTAGCCCATCACCGAGTCGTTGTAAGACTGGCGCGCAAACGCGACCTTGTTCTCGGTGGAGGTCAGTTCCTCGCTGAGCTGCATCATGTTCTGATTCGCCTTGAGATCCGGATATGCCTCCGAAAGCGCGAACAGGCGGCCAAGAGTTTGCGTCAGCACATTGTCGGCTCCCGACAACTGCTGCATGGCCCCCGGATCGCCGGGATTCGCCTTTGCCGCGGAAAGGCCGGTGACCGCCGAGTTGCGCGCCTGAATGACCGCCTCGAGCGTCTCGCGCTCGTGCTTCATGTAGCCCTTGGCCGTTTCGACGAGATTCGGGATCAGGTCGTAGCGACGCGTCAGTTGCACATCGATTTGTGCGAACGCATTCTTGTAGGCATTGCGCGAAGTGACCAGGCCGTTGTAGACGGAAATCGCATAGAAGGCGAGTCCGGCGGCGACCGCAAGCAGGATGAGCAGCGTCATTTTCCCCTCCACGAACACTGGATTCCACGTATGATTTCCAGCATAACATGGGCCTGTTCGCATTCATGGATGCTGTCTTGAACGTCAGATTCGTGGCCATTCTCGTCGCCATCGTGCTCGGTGCCGGCAGCGCAACGAGTGACGCCGCGACGCGCAAGAAAAACACCTCGCTGCGTCCTTCGGCGAGCACTCCTGCGCCGAAGCCACCCACCGTGGTCGCGTCGGCCATCGCCACCGACGCCGCACCGGTCGCTGCGGACTTCGCGCGCTGGATCGATCATCTCGAGCAGTCGGGCAGCGTGTCCGGGCTTGCCGTTGCGATCGTCAAGGACGACCGCATCGTTCTCGAACGCGGCATCGGCCACGCCGACGCATCGCGCAAGACCGCAGTGACGCCGACCACCGTGTTCCGCCTCGCCTCGCTGTCGAAGGCATTCGCCACCGCGCTGACTGGAATGCTGGTCGACGACGGCATGTTGAGCTGGGACACGCGCGTGTCCGGTGTACTGCCGACCTTCGCACTGGCCGACCTCGACGGCAGCCAGAAATTGACCGTGCGCGACATCCTCAGTCATCGCGTCGGTCTGCCGCACAACACCTACGACAGCCTGATCGAACAGGACGAGCCGTATCCCGTGCTCGTCAGCCGTCTGCGCGAAGTCCCGATGACCTGTGCCGTGGGCGACTGCTACGGCTACCAGAACATCGCCTTCAGCCTGATCGGCGACGTCACCTATGCGATCACCGGCGACTTCTTCTCCCACCTTGTCGAGAAGCGCATCTTCCATCCGCTCGGCATGAATACGGCAACCTATGGGCGCGATGCGCTCGAAAGTGCCGGCGACTGGGCGCGACCGCACCGTCGCTCAGGCAAGGACTGGAAGCCGTTCCTGCCGAAGGAAACCTACTACCACATGCCACCCGCTGCCGGCGCCAACGGCAGCGTGCGCGACATGGCGCAGTGGCTGATCGCGCAGATGGGCGGACGACACGACGTGCTGTCGGCCGACCTGCTCGAGGACCTGCAGTCGCCTTTGGTCAGGACGCCACGGGACGGGACGTCGACGCCATGGCGCCGCGGCCGTCTGCTCGATGCCAACTACGGGCTTGGCTGGCGCATCTTCGATTACGCCGGCGAAAAGATGGTGTTCCATGCCGGAGCGGTGCAAGGCTATCGCGCGATGATCGGATTTCTTCCCGACCAGCGATTCGGCGTGGTCATGCTGTGGAACTGCGAGTCACCCGCACCAGGCGGACTGATGCCGATGCTGTTCGACCGCTATCTCGGCTTGCCGAGTGTCGACTGGGCCGGCGTTGGCGCCGCTGACGACGACACATCCGCTGGCGGCAACTAGGCGCACAGCTGTCGGCTGGATCATGTCTCCATGCATCCCACACCTGCGCACTGCGACAGCTGCGCACGCGCGCCCTGCCAGCCAATGCCGTAGGATCGAGACTCAAGGATGCCGGCGCGCGCCGGACGCACGAGGACTTTTCTGTGCTGATTGCCGAGCAGCTCATGTTGCTGTGCATCGACCCGGCCGCGGGCGCTTTCGAACCCTCGCGCAACCATGTCGATATGGAAACCCTCGCTGCCGCCGCGATCATCCTTGATCTTGCCGAGCAGGGTCGTCTGCGCATCAATGGCGAATACCTCGCGATCGACACCACCTTGCCGTTGAGCCATCCACAGCTGGCAGCGGCGACCCACGCACTGACCGGACCGCCGATTCAGATCGAGGCGGCAATCGAGCTGCTCGCAGCACGCCTCGCGCACCTACCGCGGCAGCTGCTCGACAGTCTTTTTCGACGCGACGTCCTGCACCGGACGCGTGCCGCGTGGTGGCCGTGGTCCCC
>JBBSOU010000004.1:0-61212 GCA_038259445.1 Lysobacterales bacterium
GCCGTGCATTCATCGAAAGCAAGGTCATGCGACGCCGGCCGATGCGTATGACCGTGTATCAGGCTGCGAACACTCAAGTCGAGCATCATTTTGGCAACAGCCTCGCTGTTAACATCCATGATCCCCGAATTCGTCGAATCGGTCGTATACCGCTGACTCTCGCTCCGCGCCTGCCGCGCGAACGCCTCACGCTCTTCGACAGATCGCGTTAGAAAAGCCCGCTGCCACTCGGCTGAGCGGCTGAGTTTGCGAAATGCCTGGTACGGCACGTCGTCGGTGCACAGGCTATCGCCGTGCATGAGCAGGGTGCGCGTGCCGTAGAGGTCGATGACGGAGGGGTCGGGCAGCAGCGTGAGGCCTGCCTGGCGGGCGAACTCGGGGCCGATCAGGAAGTCGCGGTTGCCGTGCATGAAGAACACCGGCTTGCGCGCATCGCGCATCGGCTGCAGGGCGTTGACGAAACGCAGGGCGACGTCATCAACGGCGTCGTCGCCGATCCAGGCGTCGAACAGGTCGCCGAGGATGTAGAGCGCGTCGGCATGAATCGCCTCCTCGACGATGAATCGGTCGAACAGGTCGAGTATTGCCGGGCGCGATGCGTCGAGGTGAAGGTCTGAGATGAACAGTGTGGTCATGGGTGCAGTGAACTGACGAGCGCTGCGCATGTGCCACGAATCGTGATCGCCTGCGCAGCGCCGGTCGGCGCGATCATTCGACGATTTCGACTTTCTCGATGACGATATCGGTCTGTGGCACGTCGCTGCGGAACGGCCCCTTCGGACCGGTCGGCACTGCCTTGATCTTGTCGACCACGTCCATGCCTCCGGTGACGGTGCCAAAAACCGCATAGCCCCAGGTTTCCGCGCGTTCGTCGCTGACAAAATCGAGATTGCGGTTGTCGACGAGATTGATGAAGAACTGGGCGGTGGCCGAATTCGGATCCGGTGTGCGCGCCATTGCGAGCGTGCCGCGCTTGTTGGAAAGCCCATTCTTGGCTTCGTTGGCAATGGATGGCCGGGTCGGCTTCTGCTTGAGGTCGGGTGTGAATCCACCGCCCTGGACCATGAAGTTGTCGATCACGCGGTGAAAGATCGTGCCGTTGTAGAAGCCATCCTTCGCGTACTGGCGGAAGTTCTCGACACTCTTTGGCGCCTTCTCGGCGTTGAGCTCGACGGTGATGTCGCCGAGGCTGGTCGTGATGACGGCGGTGACCATGCTCGGAGCCGCTGCAGCCGGTGCTGGCGTTTCCGGCGCTGGCGGACTCGCCGCTGGCGTAGTTTGCGCGAGCACGACGGCCGGGCTCAGGGCGAGCAGCAACAACGTCGAGCGAAGTCGGAATGCCCAGGCGTTCGAGCGGACGGATGCAAACATTGGGGAATCCTCGTCTGTGGATCGGGTGGTCGAATGATAGGCGGTTGCGCGCGTCGAGAGAAACCTTGACTGCAAGTGGAAGCACGCAACGACCTTCGTGCTTTCGTCGCAGGGCACGCGGCTGAGTCCAGCAGTGACCGCGCTTTCGCCCATTGAATGCCGACGAGTCGGCGGCAGGTGCGGTGCGTTCCGAATTTCCGGGCACCGCATTCAGGCCGTGGCGACGATGCCTTCCGCCTTGACCACCTGCAGCTTGATGTCGATGTGTTTGAGGTAGTTGCGTTCCTGCTCGAGATCGATGCGCGTGAGAGGATGCCGATCGAGCCAGTCACGACGCAGAGCGAGCGACAGCTGGTTGTCGTTTGCGGAAAGGCGCAGCTCGGGAAGGGGTTCTTCGCTGCGTGCGCGGTGCAGCAGCACGGACAGGCGTAGCAGGGCGGTCAGCCGCTGTGCGGCCGGCTGCATGCGCGCAGGCAACGCGCGCAACGTATCGCCATCCGGTCGGCGTCGATGCGAGCGCACGATCGCCGAGAGCAGCTGCTGCTCCTGGCTGCTGAATCCGGCGAGGTCCGAGTTTTCAATGATGTAGGCCCCGTGGACGTGATGCTGACTGTGCGCGATCGCGAGTCCGATCTCGTGCACGGTGGCGCACCACTTGAGGAAATCTTCCGGCTCACCCTCAAGCACCCATGCGCTGGCCGTCTGCTTGACCAGCATCGATGCGGTCGTGGCGACCCGCTGAGCCTGCGTGGTGTCGACGCCGTAGCGCTCGGCCAGCGAGCGGATGCTGTCATCGCGTGGGTCGGTCTGGCGCGCGCGTCCGAGCATGTCGTAGAGCAGGCCCTCGCGCATTGCGGTTTCGCAGACATCCATGCGCTCGAGATCGAACGTCGTGAATACGGCTTCGAGGATAGCCACGCCGCCCGCGATGATTCCGCCGCGATCCGTTGCCAGCCCGGGCAGAGAGAGGCGATCGCTTGATCCGATGCGCAGCAAGGCGTCGCGCAGTTTTCCGATCGACTCGGCAGTGATGCCGCGATCGCTCCATCCGTTCGCCTGCACGATGCTGCCGATCGCTTTCGCCGTGCCCGATGATCCGATCGCTTCGGTCCAGCCGCGTTCGCGGTAATGCGCGCCGAACTGCTGCAACTCGACGCCGATTTCGCTTTGCGCCTGCTGCCAGCGGCTGGCGGTGATCTTGCCGTCGCCGAAGAAACGCATGGTGCTGGCGATGCAGCCAACCTGCAGGCTCTCGCGTTCGAGCGCCTCGAAGCGGCGCCCGATGATGAACTCGGTGCTGCCGCCACCGATGTCGACGACGAGGCGTTTTTCGTCGGTCAGCGGCAGGCCGTGGGCCACGCCCTGGTAGATCAGGCGCGCTTCCTCGCGACCGGATACGATTTCGATCGGATGGCCGAGCGCGGTTTCTGCAGGCAAGAGGAACGCCTGCGGGTGAGCCAGCTGGCGCACGGCATTGGTGGCGACCGCGCGCACGCGATTGGCCGGGAAGCCGGCCAGTCGCTGGCCGAATCTTGCCAGGCACGCGAACGCGGCTTCGCGGCGCTCGCGCGTCAGCGTGCCATCGGCGCGCAACCCGACGGCCAGGCGCACACTCTCGCGCAGACGGTCGATCACCCGCAGTTCGCCGCGCGAATGCCGCGCGACGACCATGTGGAAACTGTTCGAACCGAGATCGGCGGCGGCGATCTCTTCGCCGTCGCGGATCGGATAGGCAGTATCGGCAGACTTCACGGGCAGAGTTTGGCCAGCAGCGTCGATTGCGCGGAGTGGGCGGGATCGCCCTCGGGCTGCAGATGCGTGTAGCTGCCATCCGGCTCGAGTCGCCATGCCTGCGTATTGTCGGCGAGATAGTTCGCCAACGACTCATCGTACACGCGTTGCGCGAGCTCAGGATCGCGGATCGGAAAGCAGGTCTCGACGCGACGCAGGAGATTGCGGTCGAGCCAGTCCGCGCTCGAGCAGTAGGTCTCCGGCGCATCGTTGTTCTGGAACCAGTAGACACGACTGTGCTCGAGGAAGCGGCCGATGATCGAGCGCACGCGGATGTTCTCCGACACGCCAGGCAGGCCGGGGCGCAGCGTGCACGCGCCACGCACGATAAGGTCGATCTGCACACCCGCGCACGACGCGCGATACAGCGCGACGATCACCGACGGTTCGTTCAGTGCGTTGATCTTCGCGATCATGCGCGCCGGCCGGCCGGCACGTGCGTGCTCGGCTTCGCGGTTGATCTTCGTCATCAGTTCGTTGTGCAGGGTAAACGGCGAATGCAGCAACTGCTTGAGCTTGATGATCGGACCGAGCCCGGACAGTTGCAGGAACAGCAGATGCGCGTCCTCGCCGATCTCCGGATCAGCCGTCATGAGGCCGAAGTCGGTGTAGATGCGCGACGTGCCGAGATGGTAATTGCCAGTCGACAGGTGCACATAGCGGCGCAGGCCACCGCCTTCGCGGCGTACGATCAGCAGCATCTTCGCGTGCGTCTTGAAGCCGACCACGCCGTAGACGACCTGTACGCCGGCTTCCTGCAGGCGGTTGGCGAGGCGCAGGTTGGCCTCTTCGTCGAAGCGTGCGCGCAACTCGATGACGACCGTCACGTCCTTGCCCTGGCGCGAGGCTTCAATCAGGTGATCAACCAGTTGCGAATCGCTGCCGGCGCGGTACAGCGTCTGCTTGATTGCGAGCACGCCGGGATCGAGACTCGCCTGCTTGACCAGTTCGCTGACCGTCGCGAACGACTCGAACGGATGATGCATGAGGATGTCGCGCGCGCGGATCGCCTTGAACAGGCTGGTTTCCTCGACGACCGCAGGGTTCAGGCGCTGGTTGAACGTGTGGTACTTGAGATCCGGCCGGTCGACCTGGTCGTAGATGATGACGCAGCGACTGATGTTGACCGGACCGTCGCAACGATAGACGTCCTGCTCGGCCAACTCGAAGTTGTGCATGAGCATGTCGGTCATCGCCTTCGGGCAATTTGCGCCGACTTCGATCCTGACCGCTTTGGCATACCCTCGGCCACGCAGTTCTTCCCTCAGCGCCAGCGCGAGGTTCTCGACCTCTTCCTCGTCGAATGACAGTTCGCTGTTGCGCGTTACGCGGAACTGGTACGAGCCCTTGACCTGCATGCCCGGGAACAGTTCGCCCATGAACTCATGCAGCAGGTCGGCGAGGAACACGAACTCGTATTCCGATTCGGCCACGGCGGCGGGCAGGCGGATGATGCGTGGCAGCGAGCGCGGCGCGCGCAGCAGCGCCATGTGGCCCTCGCGTCCGAACGCATCCATGCCCTTGAGCACGATGGCCAGCGTCAGGCTCTTGTTGAGGATGCGCGGAAACGGATGCGCCGGATCGAGCCCGAGCGGCGACAGCACCGGCAGCGTCTCATTGCGAAAGTATCCCTGCAGCCAGCGGCGCTGCTTGTCCGACCACTTGTCGCGCGAGAGGAAGCGGATGCCTTCGTGGGCGAGCGCCGGCAGCAGCGTGTCGTTCCAGAAGTCGAAGATCTTGCGTACCAGTTCGAGTGCACGCTCGCGGATGCGCGCAAGCACTTCGACCGGCGTCATTGCATCGGCGCCGGGCTGCACTTCGCCGAAATCGAAATGGTGCTTGAGCACGGCGACGCGCACTTCGAAGAACTCGTCGAGGTTGGTGCTCGTGATGCACAGGAAACGCAGCCGTTCCAGCAGCGGATTCGACGCGTCCTCGGCCTGCGCCATGACGCGGAAATTGAATTCGATCTGGGCGAGTTCGCGATTGAGGTAGAGCGCGGCGTCGGTGAAATCGCGTACGTGCGCTGCTGCCGGCGGCACGGTCGTCGCATTGGCGCCGGCCGTTCCTTCGCAGGTTGACTCGTCTGCCGCCTGCGCTTCGGGTGGATTCATGCGACCTCAGGCTTCTTCGGAGAGTGTTTCCGGGGCGAGCAATCGCTCGGGACCGAACACGCTCGTGAACGTGCTGCCATTGCCGACCTCGCTCTCGATCTCCAGGTGTGCATCATGCAGCTGCAGCACGTGCTTGACGATCGAGAGCCCGAGCCCGGTACCGCCGCTTTCACGCGAGCGGCTGGTCGAGACACGATAGAAGCGTTCCGTCAGTCGAGGCAAGTGCTGTGGAGAGATGCCGTGACCGGTGTCGATCACCGCCATGCGCCCGCCGCGCCCGCTGCTGGTCCAGACGATCGTGATGCGACCGCCTACCGGCGTGTACCTGACCGCATTGCTGACGAGGTTCGAGAAGGCACTGTAGAGGTCTTTCGGCGAACCACGCAGGTCGTGCATACCCTTGATATCAACGGAAATCGAATGACGTCCACGACTCAGCCCTTCAGCGTCACGATGCAGGGTGTTGAGCAGTGGTCGCATCGCCACGCGCGACTCCGGCAGCGCTTCCTCGGCATCGAGTCGCGACAGCGTAAGCAGGTCCTCGACGATCTGGGTCATGCGCCGCGACTGGTTGCGCAATTCGCGCAGGATCGACTCGAACTCCGGGATCTGTTCCGGTTCGATCAGGTCGAGGTAGCCGTGCACGACGGTCAGCGGCGTGCGCAACTCGTGTGACACATTGGCGACGAAATCGCGACGTACCTTTTCGAGTCGCAGCAACTGGCTGACATCGCGGGCGAGCAGCAGGGCATGATCCTTCGCATACGGAATCAGTCGAAGGCTCAGGTGCACATCGGGATCGTTCGGCGCGGTGATCTCGGTCAGCGCCTCGGCGCCGCCGGCTTCGATCCAGTCGATGATGCCCGGGATCGAGACCACTTCGCGCAGCTTCGCGCCGAGATGGTCGGGATAGCTGAGCCCGAGCAGACGTCCCGCCGCCGCATTGAACCAGAGGATGCGCTGCGACTCGTCGATCGCCACGAGCGCGTCGGGCAGGGCCGCCGCGGCGTCGCGGAATGCGCGCAACAGGCCGAAGAGTTCGGTGCGTCGTCGAGCTGCCCGGGCCTTCACACGCTTGCGGAGAACCGGTAGCCGGCACCACGAACGGTCTGCACGAGCGCATCCTTCGCATGCGGCGCGAGGGTCATGCGCAGGCGACGGATGTGGACGTCGACCGTTCTTTCCTCGACGTAGACGCCACCGCCCCAGACATGGTCGAGCAACTGGCTGCGCGAGTAGACGCGTTCGGGATGGGTCATGAAGAAATGCAGCAGGCGATACTCGGTCGGACCGATCGGCACAGTCTGCTCACCGGCGAACACCCGATGTGCCGCGCTGTCGATGCGCAGACCGGCGATCTCGATGACGCCTTCGGCGTCTTCGCCGTGCGCACGACGCATGACGGCGCGGATGCGCGCGATCAACTCGCGTGCGGAGAATGGCTTGACCACGTAGTCATCGACACCCGCGTCGAGCCCGTGGACACGATCGGTCTCTTCGCCCCGCGCGGTGAGCATGATGATCGGGATGTCGCGGGTGAGGTCTTCCCGCCGAAGGCGGCGCGCGAGATCGATGCCGGTCATGCCCGGCAGCATCCAGTCGAGCAGGATCAGATCGGGAACCTGGTCGCTGATGGCAGTCTGCGCGCTGCGTGCATCGGACGCATGGATGGCCTCCATGCCGGCCTTGCGCAGGGCAAACGCGACCATGTCCCGAATCGCCGGTTCGTCTTCCACGATGAGGACACGTTTCTGCACGGTTACGCTCGGCTGGGTCCCGACAGGGGAACCTTGTGACACAGTCATTGCAACGGAGCAATGTTACGCTGCGATGACATCTGCACGCAGGTTCCGTGACGGCAGCCGACCGCGGGCGCGATCCGGTCGGCTTCGGTGTCCCCGGCCTGCATGCCGCGCTTGCGCAAGTCGAGCACGATCGGCGTCATGGCCGTGATGCGCGCATCGACGCGGGCACGCTGGTAGTAGCTGAGGTCGGCGTCCTTCGACAGCGACTTGAGCTGGTTGAGGGCATCCTCGGCGCGTCCATTGAGGAACGTGACCTCGGCAAAGGCTTCGGCGGCACGAACCTTGTCGCCTCCGAGTTCGGCCGCGCGGCCGAAGCTGCGCTGCAGTTCCGGATCGTCGGCGTGGCGCGCGAGCAAGGGACGCAACAAGCCCTGCGCGCGCTGCGCCGCTCCGCTTTCGGCATGCGCCAGCAGCGCATCCGAATAGGCGATCGAGATGGCACGGTTGCCAGGAAAATCCTCGTTGAGTTCGGCGAATCGCGTCAGTGCTGCCGTGCGTTTTCCGGCTTGCTCCTCGGCCGCCGCCATGCCAAGGCCGAACACCGCCGAGGTAGGGAACTCGTCAACCAGTTCGCCGAAAGTTTCGACCGCTTCATCCGGCCGGCGTGCACGCACCAGAGCAAGGGCGTGGCCATAGCGGTTGGCTGGCGTGTTCGCGGCGGGATTGGTGCGCAACTCGTCGGCGTAGTAGCGCAGGATCGCATTCGGCGAATCTGCATTGAGCGTGCGTGCACGCTCGCGCATGAGCTCGAAATAGTTGAGCGCCGACGCGTCACTTTCGATGCGGCCCCTCGAGACATGAACGAGCGCGGCCGACGGAATCGAAAGCCGCAGGCTTGCCACCGGCTGGCACGACGTCGTGCCCGCATCGCCGAGCGTGCGCTCGCCGATCCGCGTGACCCCGGCGCAGCCACCCTCGTCGGCGGGTACGGGATCCGCCGCAGGCCGCGCCGGTGCGCGGAATGCAGCCGTCGCCGACAACGCAACGGCACGCGCCTTGGCGTCGGCAATGCGGTTGACGTCGACCGGATGCGTGCGCAGAAACTCCGGTACATCAATGCCGTTGGTGCGCATGACACGCTGGAACATCGAAAACGTGTCGGCCATCGCCAGTGGATCGTAGCCGGCTCGCGACAGTGTCTGGATGCCCACCCGATCCGCCTCGATTTCGTCGTAGCGGGTGAAGTTGATCGCACGCTGCTGGATCAGCGACAGCCCTCCCATGATCGCCGCCTGGCCGGCATCGTCGCTGCGCCCGCGTGAAGCGACCATCGCACCGAGCATCGCCAGCGCAATCGGCAGCGCGGTCTTGCGCGAGTCCTCGAACGCGCGCAGCGTGTGTTGCTGGGTGATGTGCGCGATTTCGTGGCCGACCACCGCAGCCAGTTCGTCTTCGCTGCCGACCGAGTTGATCAGGCCGATATTGAAGCCCAGATAGCCGCCTGGCGCCGCGAACGCATTGATGTCATTGCTGCGAACGACGAAGAAGGTGAACGGCAGGTCGGGCTGATCGCTGTGGGCGACGAGGCGGTAGCCGAGCGAACTCATGTAGTCGCTGACCAGCGGGTCGTCGAAGATCAGGTTGTATGAGCGCAGTTCGCGCAACATGCTTGCGCCGTACTCGCGCATTTCCTCGGGCGAGGCGGCCACGGCTGCGGAGCTGCCGATGTCCGGCAGTCGCACGCCGGGCTGCTGGGCGCCGGCCAACCCGGTACAGGCGGCCGCGAGCAGCGTGAGCAGGATCCTGGTTCGCATCATCGACGTTGCCTTCGCATTACGACTCGTGGGCATCCTGGAGACGGCACTCCGGTCAGGCAATGGCGAGCATTACTGATCGGCGCAGCGGCCGGAACGGCGGAGCACTGTTGCCGCCCCTGCACAGGATTGCGGTCGCAGTGTTCTCGCTGGACAGTCTATCCTTCACCACCTTAAGAGCGTGTGAGCCGTGCGGCTGGCTTGTGCGCATGCACGCTTCACAACAGATTGTTCAAGCGCGTTCATGCCGGCCGGTGCATTGTCCGGAGGTCGAACTTTTCGGGGACACAACGATGGCTACTGTCGAGATGTATACCACGGCGATCTGTCCGTACTGCGTGGCTGCGAAAAACCTGCTCAAGCAGCGCGGCTTCGACTATGCGGAGATCCGTGTCGACACCGACCCGGTACGGCGCGATGAAATGCTCTCGCGCAGCGGCGGCGCACGCAGCGTGCCGCAGATTTTCGTCAACGGCGTACATGTTGGCGGGTTCGACGATCTGGTTGTCGCCGATCGCAGCGGACGACTGGCCGAGATCGCCCAGGACGACTGAAACGTGTCAGTCGCGCAGTCGCAATAGGCGCACGCGCGCGCCGTTTGGCGCAACGCCATTCATGCTGTCGAGCCCGATGCGGTCGAACGCGGCAATCTGCAGCGTGTCCTCGCTCAAGGTGCAGACAGCGGGATAGGCCATCGCAGCACTCCGCTCATTGCGGCAGTCGAGTGCCAGACGCTCGGCGGGATTACTCAGGCGAAACGTGTCCGCATCCCTGGCCAGCACCTGTGACAGGTCGAGCAGGCGCGCGCTGCCGCTGTCGTGCTCGACGAGGATCCATGTGCCGCGCCAACCGGAGCCGGACGGACCGTCGCCGAACGGCACATGGGTCAGTGCGATTTCCTGCAGCTCGATGGCCGTGTCGGCGTTCATCGCCGCGCGCTCGAGCCATGCGCTGGCGTGTGCCGGAGTTGTGAATGCAAGGTTCAGTACCGGGCCGCCGTGTGCTTCCGGGGCCGCGCCCGACGCCGCGAAAGGTTCGCTGCCGCCGCTCATGCGCATCAACGGCACGCGCGCCACTGCACCGGACATCTGCGCACTGCCGAAGTACCAGGTCGGCTGGCCCGATTCGTACCCGAGCAGGGTGACGGCGATGCGATCGTCCTGGCGTTCGAGCGATATGCCGCTGCCACGCAAGACTTCGGTCGACGCCGAATCGGTCGGCACGCTCCACCAGAACCCGTTTTCAGGTGTGGTCCGTCCGAGCATGCCGCTCGCATCGAGAAGGCCGAACGCCACGAGTTCGGTCGGTTGGATGGCACTGCCCGCATACACGCGCACGCGGTAGGCGCGCGCCTCGAGGCGCGCATTGCCTGCCGCACGTGCAGGATCGACAACCACGCGGTAAGGCGTCGGCGCTGGCGTACATGGCGTAGCGAACGCACGCAAGGTGATGTCGATGCTGTCGTGGACAATGGACAGTCGTTCGAGCGTCGGCAGGCACGAGTCTGGCCAGGTCAGTGACACCTGCAGGGTCGGCGTGCGCTGTGGCATGTGCAATGCTGCGGGCAGCAATTCCAGCCCGAGCTGCAGATCCGCGCCGACGGCCGTCACCGGCACCAGCAGCGAGGCGAATGCCGCCAGCAGGCCCGACAAAACGGTGCTTCGAGCGATGCGATTGGCGCAATCGGTTGTGCGAGGCGAGTTCATGTCCGGATAATGCGCGTCTTTGCCGCTCCCCGGCAATCATGAAATGTGGAGAAAAAGTACCTGATGTCCCAGGCAATAGCGGTAATACGTGGAGATGGCATTGGTCCGGAAATCGTCGATTCGACGCTGCGCGTGCTCGATGCGCTCAAGCTCGGGCTCGAATGGGACTTCGTCGAAGCGGGCATGGCGGCGCAGAAGAACCAGGGCGAGTTGCTGCCACAGGCGACGCTGGATGCCATTGCGCGACATCGAGTCGCGATCAAGGGGCCGCTGACGACGCCGATCGGGGGCGGTTTCAGTTCGCTCAACGTCGAACTGCGCAAGCGCTTCGATCTGTATGCCAACGTGCGTCCGGCAATCACGTTCCCGGGAACCAGGGCGCGCTACGAAAAGATCGACATCATCACCGTGCGCGAAAATACCGAAGGTGCCTATGGCTCCGAAGGGCAGACCTTGTCGGAAGACGGCGAGGTCGCACAGTCGCTGATCCGCAATACGCGCCACGGCTGCGAGCGCATCGTGCGCTACGCCTTCGAGATGGCGCGGGCGCAGCAGCGCAAGAAGATCACGGCCGTGCACAAGGCCAACATCATGAAGACGACCTCGGGGCTGTTCCTGCGCGTCGCGCGCGAGGTGTCAAGCGAGTTCCCCGAGATCGCGTTCAACGAGATGATCATCGACAACACCTGCATGCAGCTGGTCATGAACCCGCATCAGTTCGACGTGATCGTGACCACCAACCTGTTCGGGGACATCATCTCCGACCTGTGCGCGGGGCTGGTCGGTGGCCTTGGACTGGCGCCTGGCGCCAACATCGGCCGTGAGGTCGCGATTTTCGAAGCGGTGCACGGCTCGGCTCCCGACATCGCTGGCAAGGGCATCGCCAATCCCTGTGCGTTGCTGCTCGGTGCGGCGCAGATGCTCGCCCATATCGACATGAATGACAGCGCGGTGGCCGTGCGCAACGCGATCCGCGCGACCATGGCCGCGGGCGATCGACTGACGCCGGATCTGGGCGGCGACGGCACCACGACGACGTTCACCGACGCGCTGATCGAACGTCTGCTGGCCTGATTCGGGTCAACGCGCGGCGAGATGGTCGAGCAGGGCCATGTCGCCACGTCCGGGTCGAAATGCCTGCGCCAGCGCGCGATGCACGAACTCGATCGCTTCGGCGACGGCGTCCTCGAGCGCGCGGCCGTTGGCCATTCCCGCGGCAATCGCGGCCGACAACGTGCAACCGGTGCCGTGGCCTTCGAGGTTGATGCGACGGTGGGTGAACGTCGAGGTGCCGTGCGGCGTGACCAGTACATCCTTGACCATGCGCCCCTCGAGGTGCCCGCCCTTCAGCAGCACGGTCCTGGCGCCGGCATCCTGCAGCCGTCGGGCCGCGTCGAGCAGATCGGCGGTGGAGCGGATCGTGCGGTCGAGCAGACGTTCCGCTTCCGGCACGTTTGGCGTCAGCACATCGGCGCGTGCAAGCAGATGCCGATGCATGGCCGGCACCAGGCCGGCTTCGGCAAGTTGCGCACCGGATGTCGCCACCAGCACCGGGTCGACGATCAGGAACAGATCGGGGTGACGGTCGAGACACGCGCGCACGCGGCGCACGACCGCCGGCGTGCCGAGCATGCCGGTCTTTACCGCACCGATCGTGAAGTCGTCGAACACGGCGTCAAGCTGTGCATCGATCATGCGTGTGGGCAGCATGTGGATCGCGCTGACCGAGGCCGTGTTCTGGGCGGTGACCGCGGTGATCGCGCAGACGCCGTGGACGTCGAACGCCGAGAACGTGCGAAGGTCGGCCTGAATGCCGGCGCCGCCGCCCGAATCCGAGCCGGCGATCGTCAGGGCGACGGGTTTTCCAGGGTGCTTCTTTGCCATCGCTGTCATCCTGTTGGTTGTGCGCAACAATCACGGCGCGGGGATCGTCGGAACCTTCGCGGAGGGCAGGATTTTCCGCGATACGACGTACTGTTGCGCGCTTGACCCGTTGTTGCTTTTCCGCCAAACTCCAATCGGCAAGCGACACCAACCCTTCCTCCGACCGCAGCAACAGGGCAATGCAGCGGGCAACATCACCCATCTCACGAAAACTGGCGAAAGCAATCGGCCTCGGGCTGGCGGTTCCGTTCGCGTTTTCGATATCCGTGCAGGCCGCGCCGGCGACGCCAGTCGCTGCGACGTCGCTGTACGCGGACGCCACCATGCCGATGCGTTGGCGCGATTATGCGCTTTCGAGCATTACCCCGCGATTTGCATGGGCCGCGGCGCCGCAGAACGTCGACGCTCCACTGGTGACCGACACGGCAGTCGATGCCACCAGCGTTGCCTTCGCGCTGGGATTCTTCGAATCATCGAATATGTCGCTTGCGGTCGGAATCGCGCGTCAGACCATCGATCAACGTGTGCCCGTACTCGCTGCGCCGACTGTCGATGTTTCCTCCGAGCTGCCGCGTTTCGGATTGCAGCGCACGATCGTCGCGCCGTCCTACGTGCGCCAGTGGGGTCAGTCCGGTGCGATCGGCGTCACGGCCGTGCTCGCCTACCAACGGTTCGCCACGCTCGGCTTCGGTGAAGTGTCGCTGCGTGACGATGCGGCGTTCTGGCCGACCATGGCCGGCGAGTCGTCGTACGGCGGCGGCATGCGCGTCGACGCCGACAATGTTTTCGGTGATCGCCTGCGCTGGAATGCGGCCTACCAGTCACGCGTCAACATGGATGCGCTCAACAGCTACCGCGGCGTCTACTCGGATCCGGGCCAGTTCGATCTTCCCGCCAGCCTCAGTCTCGGTCTCAGCTATTCGCTGACGCGGGCGCTGTCGTTCGACGTCGGTGTTCAGCGCGTCATGTATGGCGATGTCACGCCGTTCACGAGCAGCGCGTTTCCGCGTCGCTTCCTGGCCCTTCTTGGTACCGGCGCCAGTCCCGAATTCGCCTGGCAGGACCTCGACGTCTACAGCGCTGGCTGGACCTGGCGTAACGAGGCTCTCGGCAACGTCGAATTGCGCTACACCACGCGCCAGCAACCGTCGCCGACGTCGGCACTGTTGCGCACCGCGCTCGATGCGAATCCGCAGGATCACACCGTGGCGCTCGGCTATTCGCGGGCGACCGGTCGCAACGCGAACGTCAGCCTGCAGGCCGTCTATTCGAGCGCACCGTATTTTCTCGGTGTGCCGAGCTATCGTGCGATCGACGACAGCAAGGGCAGCAATGTCGAGGTCGAGGCGCTCTGGGCGCTGCACTTCTGATCAGGTTCGCCAGCGCCGGAATGCACGCGCATTCGGTGTACACGTTTCACAGGGCCATGCGGTCAGACGGATGGGATGCCGTCTGAACCGCATGCATTGTTCCTGCAGGCAGCGAGCAGCGGATCATCGGCCCCCAGTGTTTTCGGGCCTGACGCCGCCGTCGGAAAGATCACTCCCTCGTCGCAGCGGCGGCAGTCGCGCAAAGACGCGATCAACGTAGTCCTAAAGCACTTCCGAGGCGAAATCGGCCAGTCGCGAGCGCTCGCCGCGACGCAGTGTCAGGTGGGCGGAATGCTCCCATCCCTTGAACCGATCCACCGCGTAGGTCAGGCCCGATGTGGTTTCGGTGAGGTACGGCGTATCGATCTGCTCGACATTGCCGAGGCAGATCATCTTGCACCCCGGCCCGGCGCGCGTGATCAGGGTCTTCATCTGCTTCGGCGTCAGATTCTGCGCCTCGTCGATGATCACGTAGCGACTGAGGAACGTGCGCCCGCGCATGAAGTTCATCGAGCGTATCTTGATGCGCGAGGCGAGCAGGTCGTTGGTGGCGGCACGTCCCCACGCACCGCCTTCCTGCGGCGAGGTCAGCACTTCCAGATTGTCGGTGAGCGCGCCCATCCACGGCGTCATCTTTTCCTCTTCGGTGCCGGGCAAAAAGCCGATGTCCTCGCCGACCGAGACCGTGGCGCGCGTCATGATGATCTCGCGATAGCGCTGCTGGTCCATCACCTGCGCGAGTCCGGCGGCGAGTGCGAGCAGCGTCTTGCCGGTACCGGCCGTACCAAGCAGGCTGACGAAATCGACATCCGGATCCATCAGGGCGTTGAGTGCGAAGTTCTGTTCGCGGTTGCGCGCCGAGATTCCCCACACCGTGTGCGAGCCGCTGCGATAGTCGTCGACGATCTGCAGCGTCGCCTTGCCGTTGACGATGCGCAGCACACGCAGTTCGATTTCGTTCTCGCCCGGCAGATACAGAAACTGGTGCGGATGCCAGTCCTCATCCTTGGCCAGTGTCACTTCGTAGAACGTGTGGCCGCGTTCGGACCACGAGCGCAGGTCGGCGTGGCGATCCCAGAAATCGACCGGCAGTGCGTTGTGGCCGGCATACAGCAGGCTGAAATCGTCGAGCGCGCGATCGTTCTCGTAGTCCTCGGCGGTGATGCTGAAGATCGACGCCTTGATGCGCAGGTTGATGTCCTTGGTGACTAGCACCACCGGCACATCGGGGTGTGCATCACGCAGTGCGACGACCGAGGCGAGGATCAGGTTGTCGGGCAATCCACGCTTCTTTCCGCCGCCACCGAGCTCGGCGATCTGCGTCTGGAAATAGAGCCGGCCGACCTCGGGATTGCGGTCCAGGCGCAAGCCCTGCGGAAGTCGCAAGTCGAGTCCTTCGTCGATGCGCCGGGTCTTGTCCTGTTCGATCAGTTCATTGATGAAGCGACTGACCTGACGCGCATTGCGTGAGACTTCCGACATGCCCTTCTTGGCAGCATCGAGTTCCTCGAGCACGGTCATCGGGATGAAAACGTCGTGTTCCTCGAAGCGGAACAGAGACGTCGGATCGTGCATCAACACATTCGTGTCGAGCACGTAGATGCGCTTGCCTCGGGTCATGCAAGGGCCTCGCTGGGGGGCAGGGGAGAGACGCACGGGCAACGGTGCGGGAATGGGGAAAGCAGGCGCTCGGAGGGGGCGGTCACGCGCTTGCCAGGTGCTCCAGCACGGCCTTGGCATGCCCGGGAACCTTGACGCCGCGCCACTGCGCGAGCAGCACGCCATCAGGGTCGATCAGGAACGTACTGCGCACGACGCCGAGATGGCGCTTGCCGTAGAGGACCTTCTCGTGGATCACGTCGAACGCCTTGCACCAGCGCTCGTCGGTATCGGCGATCAGTGCGAACGGCAGCGCCTGCTTGCTGCGGAATCGCGCGTGCGATGCCACGCTGTCGCGCGACACGCCGAGAATCTCGCAACCGTGCGCCAGAAACTGGTCATGCAGGTCGCGGAAGTCCTGCGCCTCGACGGTGCAGCCCGAAGTCGCGTCCTTCGGATAGAAGTAGACGACGACGTGCCGTCCGCGCAGTGATTCGAGACTGAGGATGCCGCCATCGTCGGTGGCCCCCTGCAGCGCCGGCACGTGTTGGCCGATATCGAGCGTGTTCGTTGTGGTCATCGTCATCCAGTCGCGACACAAGTCAGCCAGGGGCACTCAGAATTTCATCGGATCCATGATCGCATCAAGATTCAGTCCGTCGCAGAACTCGAGGAAATCGTCGCGCAAGGCAGCAAGGTGCATCGTGTTCGGAATACCGATCGTGATCTGCGCGGAAAACATGTCGGCGCCGGTCTGCATCGCGCGATAACGCGTCGAGTGCAACTGTTCGATCGCGATGTTGTGGCCGGCGAAGAACTCGGCAAGCTGGAACAGCACGCCCGGTTTGTCCGCCGCGATGACCTCGACGACGTAGGGCAGCAGACTCGTTTGCTGCTGCTTGGCGCTGGTGCGGAAGTGAACCAGGCGAAGGCCGCCGTCGCGATCGAGCTTGGCCAGCGCATTCTCGAGTTTCGCGATCGCATCCCACGAGCCCTGGGCCAGCACCTGTACGCTGAGTTCGCCGCCGAGCGCCGACACGCGCGCTTCGGCGACATTGCATCCGCAATCGGTCACGCGCTTGCTCACGGCGACCAGCGGAGCATGCTCCGCCGTGGCGAACACGCTGATCAGCAGGTGGTTCTCGTTGGCAGTGGGGCGTGGCGCGCTATCGCTCAAGAGCTTTTTTCCTGCCTGCTTCACGGCCAAGGGTGGTGCCTGGAGTGGTGTGTCTGCGCTGCAGAATACTTGGCGCCCATGGGGGTCGCAAGCAAACGTGTCGACGCTGGCGCGGTGAACGCACCGAGATTGGACTTCGCCGTGTCCTGGCCATACCATCGTCGGCCTTTCAAGCAGCACGTGCCTGATCATCGTGAATCTCGGCGGTAGCATCTGTGCGCTGGCGACACCGTTCGACGCGGCCGCCGATACACTCGATCTCACGGCGTTCGCGAGGCTCCTCGACAGTCAGATCGGCGGCGGCACGAGGGCGCTCGTGGTAGCCGGATCGACCGGCGAGGGCGCCGCGCTGGACGGCGACGAATTTGTCGCGCTGCTCGAAGTCGCCGTGAAGCGAGCCGACGCACGCTTGCCGATTCTGGCCGGGACCGGCATGCAATCGACGCGCAGGACAATCGAACAGACACGGTTGGCTGCCTCGGTCGGCGCCGACGCGGCGCTGGTGGTCGTGCCCGCGTATGTACGTCCAACCCAGGAAGGGCTCTACCGTCACTTCAGCGACGTCGCCGAACACGGCGGACTTGCGGTCATGCTCTACAACGTACCGTCTCGTACGTCCTGCGACCTGTTGCCGGAGACGGTCGAGCGCCTGCGTGATCGTGCAGGCATCATCGGCATCAAGGAAGCGGTACCTGCGATCGAGCGCATGCAGGCGCTGATCGCCCTGCGCCGGGACGGCTTCCAGGTGTTTTCCGGCGATGACCCGACCTGTGCCCGCGCGATCCGCGCCGGCGCCGACGGCGTGGTGTCCGTTGCCGCGAACATTGTCCCGGCGATGATGCAGGCGCTCTGCGATCGCGCCGCCCGTGGCCTCGACACCGATGACCTCGAGTCGCGCTTGCAGGCACTGCTCGAGGTACTTGGCGGCGAGCCGAATCCGATTCCGTTGAAATGGTGCCTGAGCCAGATCGGCTACGGTCATCCGAGCCTGCGCCTGCCGCTCACCACGCTGTCCGCCGCGCATCACCGGCCGGCACTGCAAGTGCTCGGTCAACTCGGACTGCTCGAAGCGGCGCGCGCGGCAGGCTAGACTGCGCGTATCGACCAAGGAAACCGACCGTTGAAAAAGCAACTCTATTTCGTGACCTGCGCCATTGCTGCGACGCTGATGCTGAGCGGCTGCGGCTACCTGCGCACCAAGTTCGGCAACAAGCCGGATGCCTACAAGTCCAGCGGCCAGAGCCGACCGCTCGAAGTGCCACCTGATCTCGAGCGGCCAAACACGAGTGGCGCGCTGACCATTCCTGGCAACGCGGCGGCGGGCAGCGGCAGCGCGACCGCGGTGTCGGATGCCGCTCCGGCGAGCGTCGCGATGTCGGCAACGCCGGGTGTCACCCGCGCCGCGGATGGTCTCGTCGTCGCCGACACGGTCGCCAGCACGTGGTCGCGCATCGGTGTTGCACTCGAGCGTTCGGGCGCGGCCACAATCGAATCGAAAGACGAATCGGCGCGCACCTACGCGGTCAAGGCAAATGGCGAGACGAGCAAGCCGCCGGGCTGGTTCAGGCGCACGGTCACCTTCGGCCGCGCCGATCCGAAGAGGGTCACGACGTCGGTGACGCTCGGCATTCGCGTCGTCGAGGATGCAGGCGGCAGCAAGGTGACGATCGAAGGTGCCGACGGCGAGGCCGGACAATCCGCCGCGCGCAAGCTGCTCGACGCCTTGCGTCAGCGCCTTTCCTGATCGGCATTCGTTGAGCGGGTGATCCCGCAGTCGGGATCACGCGCTGCGTGCGGCGTCGACCGTCAGCGCTCGAGGAATTCGAGCTTGCCGGTCTTGTCTTCCCATTCCTTGGCGTCGGGCAGCCCGTCCTTGCGCACGGTCAGCACTGGCCATTCCTTCGACAGCTCGGCATTGAGCGCGATGAAGGCTTCCTGGCCGGCCGGCACGTCGTCTTCCGCGTAAATCGCGTTGATCGGGCACTCCGGCTCGCACAGGGTGCAGTCGATGCACTCGTCCGGATCAATGACGAGGAAGTTCGCACCCTCATGGAAACAGTCGACTGGACATACCTCGACACAGTCGGTGTATTTGCACTTGATGCAGTTCTCGATGACGACGAAGGGCATGCGGTCGGATTCTCGCGATGGGCGGACAGGTGCGGTGGTGCTCCCTACGAGGTTCGAACTCGTGTTCCCGCCTTGAGAGGGCAGTGTCCTGGACCACTAGACGAAGGGAGCGCTGTTTGGGACCGCGCGAGTTGCGTAGTATAACGGAATCGTAACTGCCGACAATTGTCGAACTGCGCCGGCGAGACTCCCTGTGATGAATGAATGAACCAGACCGCAACCCGTCAACCATTGCCGATGCCGACCGCCGCGCAACTCGTGCCGCGCATCATCCCGCGAGCGGAACACGGCATCTCGCGCAAGAACATTTCGAGTGGCGCGCTGCGGGTGCTGTACCGGCTGCACGAGTCAGGATTCAAGGCATTCCTGGTCGGTGGCGCCGTGCGCGACCTGCTGCTCGGCGGGCATCCGAAAGACTTCGACGTCGCCACCGATGCGACACCGGAGCAGACCCGCGCGCTGTTTCGCAACTGCCGGTTGATCGGCCGGCGCTTCCGCCTTGCACATGTGGTGTTTGGTCGCGAGATCGTCGAGGTCGCGACCTTTCGCGGCATCGGTGAGGAAGGCAACGCCGATCGCCACATCGTCGACGGCAGGATCCTTCGCGACAATGTCTACGGCAGCATCGAAGAAGATGCGATCCGTCGTGACTTCACGGTCAATGCGCTCTACTACGACATTGCCGACTTCAGCGTGCGTGACTACGTCGGCGGGATCGCCGACCTGCAGCAGCGCACATTGCGCCTGATCGGCGACCCGGAGCTGCGCTACCGTGAGGATCCGGTGCGCATGCTGCGCGCAGCGCGCCTCGCCGCCAAGCTCGATTTCGAGATTGCACCCGAAGCAAGCGCACCGTTTGCCGAGCTCGGGCCGTTGCTTGGTGACGTCGCGCCGGCCCGATTGTTCGACGAATCGCTCAAGCTGTTCCTCGCTGGCCACGGGCTCGACAGCCTGCGCCGGCTGCACACGCACGGCCTGCTCGGGCAGATCTTTCCAGCGACCGCAGCGGCCTTGTCCGGGCCACGCAGCGCGCAGTTCGGTCGACTGCTCGGTTACACCTTCACGAGCACCGACGAACGCGTGCGTTCCGACAAGCCGGTCACGCCCGCATTTCTTTTCGCCGCGATGCTGTGGGAGCCGGTGCGGGCCACGGCGCAACGCATGATAGAAGAAGGCTCCGATACCGGCGTGGCCTGGCCGGTGGCGATGGATCGCGTGCTGCACCAGCAGGCGACGCGAGTCGCCATTCCGCGTCGCTTCGGCATGGGCATGGAGGAGATCTGGTCGTTGCAGCCGCGCTTCGAGCAGCGCCAGCGCAAACGCGTCATGCGCCTGCTGGCGCATCCGCGCTTCCGCGCGGCCTTTGATTTCCTTGCCCTGCGCGCGCATGACGAACCGGAGCTCGAGCCGCTGGTCGAATGGTGGACCGAGGCCCAGCTGCTTGATCCGCAGGTCCTCACGCAGAAGCTCGCACCGGTCGCGCCCGTGAAGTCGGATGCGGACGCCGGCAGCAAGAAGAAGCGTCCGCGACGTCGCCGTCGCAAGCCCGATCAGGCAGGCAGTTCGGATTCCGCATCGGCCCCGCAGTGACGGCAGTGGTCGCCTTCATCGGCCTCGGCAGCAATCTCGACACGCCGCAGGATCACGTCGAGCGTGCGATCACGGAGATCGGGCGCACGTCGCACTTCACCTTGATGCGCCGCTCGCGGCTCTATCGCACGCCGCCATGGGGCATCACCGAACAGCCCGACTTCATCAACGCGGTATGCGAAATCGAGACGATGCTCCCGGCGCTGCAACTGCTCGACGTACTGCTCGCCATCGAACGCCGGCACGGGCGTGTGCGTGACGGTTTGCAGTGGGGCCCGCGCACGCTCGACCTCGACCTGTTGCTGTTCGGCACGCAGCGAATCGACGATCCGGGCTTGCGCGTCCCGCATCCGCGAATCGCGCAGAGAACCTTCGTTCTGGCACCGCTCGCCGAATTGGCGCCGACGCTCGACGTTCCGGGACAGGGTCGCGTCGACGTACTGCTCGCAGCGCTTGGCGATACGCACTGCGTCGTGATCTGAGGTCGCGCGGAATCGCCTCGGACGCTGGCAGCGCCGTGCTTTTCAGGACATCATCCGGCGTCATTCCCTGCATCGATCCTGCATGTCCTCATCCATTGCCAGCGCCGCCTCGCGTCCGTCGATCACGGTTCCCTCGTTGCGCGAGCGAAAGAACAGCGGTTCCCGAATCGTCGCCCTGACCTGCTACGACGCCAGCTTTGCTGCATGCATCGACGCCGCCGGCATCGATGTGGCGCTTGTCGGCGACTCGCTCGGCATGGTCGTGCAGGGTCATGCCTCGACGCTGCCGGTGAGCGTTGACGACATGGTCTACCACAGCGCCTGCGTGGCGCGCGGATTGCGCAGCACCTTGCTCGTCACCGACCTGCCGTTCATGAGCTACCGCACGCTCGATGTCGCGCTCGCAACAGCGGCGCGCGTGATGGCCGAAGGTGGCGCGGCGATGGTCAAGCTCGAGGGCGCCGGCTGGGTACTCGACATCATTGCGGCGCTGGTCGCGCGCGATGTTCCGGTCTGTGCGCATATCGGCTTGACGCCGCAGTCGGTCAACAAGTTCGGTGGCTATCGCGTGCAGGGCAGACAGTCCGACGCGGCGCAGCGGCTGCTCGAGGATGCGCGGCGCATCGCGCAGGCGGGCGCCGACCTGCTCGTGCTCGAGTGCGTGCCGGCCGCACTGGCCGCGGAGATCACTCGCACGATCGCGATTCCGACCATCGGAATCGGCGCCGGGGTCGATTGTGACGGCCAGATCCTCGTTCTTCACGATCTGCTCGGCGTGACCCCGGGCAAGCGACCGCGCTTCAGCAAGGATTTCCTGCACGGTCGTGATTCCGTCAGTGCGGCATTCGGCGCCTATATAGACGATGTTCGTGCGCTGCGCTTTCCCGCACTCGAGCACAGTTACTGATGCAGACCATCAGCGCCGCCGTCGAGCTGCGAAGCGTCCTCGCAGAGCACCGGAATGCGGGTCGTCGCATCGGGCTCGTGCCGACCATGGGCAACCTGCATGCGGGCCATCGATCATTGATCGACATCGCCCTCGGCCAGGCCGATGTGGTCGTGGCCACCGTGTTCGTCAATCCGACACAGTTCGGACCGAACGAGGATTTTGCACGCTACCCGCGCACCGGTGCCGATGATGAAGCGATGCTCGAGCGCGCCGGTTGCCACATCGTGTTCATGCCGACGGTCCAGACGATGTATCCGTTCGGCTCTGAGCACGGCATCCGCATCCACGTGCCGTCACTGGCGCATCTGCTCGAAGGGGCTGTGCGCCCTGGACATTTCGACGGGGTCGCCACGGTCGTGGCCAAGTTGTTCAATCTGGTCGGGCCGGACATCGCCGTGTTCGGCCGCAAGGACTATCAGCAGTTGCTGGTCGTGCGCGCGCTGGTCGCGGACCTCTGCCTGGCGATCACGATCATCGATGCGCCGATCGTGCGCGCGCCCAACGGCCTTGCCCTCAGTTCGCGCAATCAATATCTCGACGACGAACAGCGCGCACGCGCCGGAGTCATCCATGAAGTCCTCGAAGAGATGCGCGATCGAATCGGCGGTTCCGATGAGCCGCTGTCCACGATCGAGATAGAAGCCGCCCAGCGCCTCGTCCACGCCGGGCTGCAGCCTGACTACGTGACGCTTCGCCGCGCCGCCGACCTCGGCGATCCGCATTCGGGCCATCGCCATGACCTGGTTGGCCTCATTGCGGCTCGGCTCGGCAGCGTGCGCCTGATCGACAACCTGCTCATGCCACGGTGAATGTGACCGGATTCAAACTTCTTTCGTGAAATGTATGGCACTTCGCAACAACGTGTGGTACATTCACCACCGTCCTGGGGATTTTCGCAACGCCAGTCGTTGTTCTCCTCAGGGCACCAGGGCGCATTGCAGGTAGTCGTCACTCCAATCTGAACCCTCGCGCGGTTTCGCAGCGAGGGTTTTTTTTTGCCAATGGATCGGCAGTTGCGTCACCTGAATGCGATTTATTCGTATGATAATCAATATCTTGCAAGAACGTTTTCTGAGAGTTTGTGCTTCCAGGCAAAGCCCGGGTCTGCCCTTGCTGCTGGCACGCACGCGGATCGTGCATGAGGTTTGCTAAAATACGGCTGTTGCGAATCTGCAACACGATTGCCCGAGGAACACGCTTCATGCAACTCAACATGCTCAAGGCCAAGATCCACCGCGCCACGGTGACGCAGGCCGAACTTCACTACGAAGGTTCCTGTGCCATTGATGGCCGGCTGCTAGACATCTCGGGCATCCGCGAGTACGAGCAGATCCACATCTACAACGTCAACACTGGCGCGCGCTTCAGCACCTATGCGATCCGTGCGGAGGAAGGCTCGGGCACGATCTCGATCAACGGCGCGGCGGCGCATCGCGCACAGCCCGGCGATATCATCATCATCTGCGCGTACGCTGTGCTTGGCGAGGCCGGCCTCGCCACGTTCAAGCCGAGCCTCGTCTACGTCGACCGGCACAATCGCCTGACCCACACCAACGACGGATTGCCACAGCAGGCAGCCTGAACTCAGGCCGGTGCCGGGTCTGCCCCGTCGGCCCTGGCCAACTGCTCGGACAAGGCCCATTCGACGTGCTCGCGCACGAGTTCGGAGGCATGTCCGGATCGGCTTTGAAGTGCCGCCACGTTTTCGTCGCGATAGGCGGCGTTGCCGAGGGCGACGGCAATGTTGCGCAGCCAGCCGACATGCCCGGTGCGCCGGATCGCCGAGCCCTCGGTGCGGCTTTCGAACTCGCTTTCGCTCCAGGCGAACAACTCGACTAGCGCGGCGCCGTCGAGTGCATGCCTCGGCGAGAAGTCGGCTTCGCTGCTGACCGTGGCGAACTTGTTCCACGGGCAGATCAACTGGCAATCGTCACAACCGAAGATGCGGTTGCCGATGGCACGTCGCAGTTCGAGAGGAATCGCGCCACGCAGTTCGATTGTCAGATAGGCAATGCAGCGGCGCGCATCGAGTGTGTAGGGCGCGATGATCGCCTGGGTTGGACAGATGTCGATGCAGCGCGTACACGTGCCGCAGTGCTCGGTCGCGGCGTCGTCGGTCGGCAACGGCAGGTCCGTGTACAGCTCGCCGAGGAAAAACCAGGAGCCGGCGTGCCGATTGATCAGGCACGTGTGCTTGCCGATCCAGCCGAGGCCGCCGTTGCGTGCGAGCGCGCGCTCGAGCACCGGTGCGGAATCGACGAAGGCGCGATAGCCGAACACGCCGATGGCGGCGCTGATCCGATCGGCAAGCCTCTGCAGGCGGCTGCGCATGAGCTTGTGGTAGTCACGGCCGAGCGCGTAGCGCGCGACATACCCCGATTGCGATTCGGCGAGCACGTCCCAGCCATCTCTGGCGTGGTCGGGCAGGTAATCCATGCGCGTCGAGATCACCCGCACGGTGCCGGGAAGCAGGGCAGCCGGGCGACTGCGCATCGTGCCGTGGCGGGCCATGTAGTCCATCTCGCCGTGATGGCCGGCGTGCAGCCAGTTGAGCAGGTGTACTTCATCGTCGGCGAGTTCAACGCCACTGATGCCGACCTGCTGGAATCCGAGGTCGCCGGCCCACGTGCGGATGTCGTCGGCGAGTTTCGCGTAGTCAATGGCCATGTTCGATCGCACGGGCGTGCGTTTTGCAGTCACGGTTTTCCAGCATAACGGCATGCGGCGGTGGCGCGATGGCCTCCGTATACTGGGCAATGATGATTCCAGACACCTTGTACACGGTCGAGCAGGTCAGGCGCATCGATCGCATCGCAATCGAGCAATGCTCCAGTGCCGATACGCCGTTGATGCAGCGGGCCGCTACCGCGGCCTATGCGACGATGCGCAGGCTCTGGCCCGACGCACGCCATATTCGCGTGCTCGCCGGCGCCGGCAACAACGGCGGCGACGCGTACCTGTTTGCGGTGCTCGCGCACGCTGACGGTTTGCGCGTCGATCTGCACGCGCTGGGAGCGTCAGCCGGCGATGATGCAATCGCCGCGCGCTCGGCATGGGCAGCACTCGGGCAGCCGATACGTTCGATCGGCGAGGCGATCCGTGCCGGTGGCGCGGACGTCGTCGTCGATGGATTGTTCGGCAGCGGTCTGTCGCGAGCCATCGAGGGCGAAGCGGCGCACCTCATCGACGCACTGAATGCGCGCGGTGGCGCGACACTCGCACTTGATGTCCCCTCCGGCCTCGCTGCCGATACCGGCATCGCCACCGGCCCAGTGCTGCGGGCCGATGCGACGATCTGCTTCGTCGGCTGGAAGCGCGGACTGTTCACTGCCGATGCAACCGATCTCTGTGGCCTGCTCGAACTGGCGACGCTCGGAATATCGGACTCTGCATTCGCCACGTTCGAGGCCGATGCGCGCCGACTCGATGCGGCATCCATGCACACGTTGTTTCCTGAAAGAAAGCGCAATGTCAATAAAGGAAACTTTGGACATGTCCTGACGATCGGTGGTGACATGGGCATGGCCGGCGCCGTGCGCCTGTGTGCGGAAGCAGCGCTGCGCAGCGGTGCCGGCAAAATCAGCGTGGCGACACGCATCGATCACATCGGCGCACTCAATGCCGGTTGTCCGGAACTGATGGCGCGCGGCGTCGATGGGCCACAGTCGATTGCCGGGATGCTCGAGCAGGCGAGCGCGATTGCGTTGGGTCCGGGCCTCGGCCAGGGGGCGTGGGGTCATGCGCTGTGGGACGCGGCAGTGCGGACGAATGTGCCTGTCGTCATCGATGCGGATGGCTTGAACCTGCTGGCGAAGTTCCCGTGTGCGCTTGCGGCGACATCGATACTGACGCCGCATCCGGGCGAGGCGGCACGCCTGCTCGGCGTCGACATCGAAGGTGTGCAGCGTGACCGCTTTGCGGCAGCGCGCGCGATCGCCACGCGTCATGCGGCGACCGTCGTTCTGAAGGGAGCCGGTACGCTCATCGCTGGCCCGGACGGACGTGTCGCCGTTTGCCCCTATGGGAACTCCGGCATGGCCTCGGCCGGTATGGGTGACGTGCTCACCGGCATCATTGCGGGCCTTCTCGCGCAGGGACTGTCTGCGTGGGATGCGGCGACAGCCGGCGTCGTCGTACATGCGCGTGCCGGCGATCTGGCGGCGGGTGATGCGCCGCGTGGCCTGATCGCCAGCGATCTGTTCGGGCCGCTGCGCCGGTTGCTCAACGGCTTCGACGCATGAACGCTGCCCCGCAGTTGATGCGTCTCGACGAGGCGCAACTGCAATCGGTCGCGCGGGCGCTGGCGGCGACAATCGGCGACGGCGCGATCGTCCACCTGAGTGGCGATCTGGGTGCCGGCAAGACCACGTTCGCACGCGCGATGGCGCAGGCGCTCGGCGTCGGCGAGCGTGTCAAGAGCCCGACTTACAGTCTCGTGGAAAGCTATGCGACGGCGGCGCATGCAATCCATCACCTCGATCTGTACCGGATCGGCGATCCCGGTGAGCTTGAGTGGCTCGGTCTCGCCGACCTGACGGCGGCAGGTACCGTGATGCTGATCGAATGGCCGCAACGCGGTGGCGACGCGTTGCCGGCAGCCGACCTGCTCGTGCATCTCGCCCACGCGGGCGCGCTTCGTGAGCTGTCACTGCATGCCGGAACGTCGCGCGGCAGCGCGTGGCTGGAGCGGGTTCGGCTCGGACCTGCAGCCTCGGCACAGCCTCAAGAACATGTTGCAGATGACGGATTTGAAAGGAAAAAAGACTTGTAAACCGGGGTCGTTCTGCGTTTGAATAGCGCACATGCACGATGGCATCCTCAAAATCCTGCTGCGCGCAGCTTCGGTAACCGCTTTGCTGGCCTGCGCAGCGTCCGCGTTTGCGGCCGATGTGAAGGCTCTGCGCATCTGGGGCGGTCCGGAATACACGCGCGCCGTGTTCGATGTTTCCGGCCCGCTCGACTACAAGGTGTTCGACCTCGCTGATCCGGACCGCATCGTGCTCGATCTTCACGGCAGTTCGTTTTCGACCGACTATGCGACGCCTGCGGCGCAGGGACTGCTCAAGGCGGTGCGCAGCGGAAAGCACGGCAACAAGAACCTGCGTGTCGTCTTCGACCTGAGCCAGGGCGTTCGTCCGAAGAGTTTCCTGCTGCCGCCAGCTGATAAGTTCGGCTATCGGCTCGTGCTTGATCTCTACCCGAATACCAAGCCGGCGGTCGTCAAAAGCGTGCGCGAGGTGCTCCCATCCGGTGCGCCACGCTCCGTGCTGGTGATGATCGATGCCGGTCATGGAGGCGAGGACCCTGGCGCGGTCGGCGCCGCCGGCACCCACGAAAAAGTCATCACGTTGGCGGTGTCGCGGGAGCTCAAGCGCGTCATCGACCGCGAACCGGGCATGAGCGCGATGTTGACGCGCGATGCCGACTATTTCATTTCGCACAAGCAGCGCTACCAGAAGGCGCGTGACGCCAAGGCCGATCTTTTCCTTTCCGTACACGCCGACG
Source organism: Lysobacterales bacterium (assembly GCA_038259445.1). Lineage (GTDB taxonomy): Bacteria > Pseudomonadota > Gammaproteobacteria > Xanthomonadales > Rhodanobacteraceae > Dokdonella. The sequence continues at coordinate 27,228 of JBBSOU010000004.1, forward strand.
CCTTCACGAAAAAGGAAGCGCGCGGCAGTTCGGTGTGGGTGCTGTCGCCGCGTGGTGCCACGAGTGAAGCGGCGCGCTGGCTGGCTGATCGCGAGAACCGCGCCGATCTGGTCGGCGGCGTTTCACTCGACACCCGTGACGACACGCTCGCGGCGGTCCTGCTCGACCTGTCTCAGGGTTCGACGATGGAAGCCAGTGGCGCGGTTGCCAATCAGGTACATGCCGCGCTGCGCCGGGTTGGACCGACGCACAAGCCGCAGGTCGAACGCGCCAACTTCATCGTGCTGCGGTCTCCCGATGTGCCATCGATTCTCGTCGAAACCGCCTTCATCTCGAATCCCGCGGAAGAAAAACGGCTCAACAATCCCGCCGAGCGCACCAAACTCGCCGAGGCGATTGTCGAGGGTATCCGCAACCATTTCCGGCTGGCGCCGCCGCCAGGCACGCTGTTCGCCGCCAATGCGAAACGCGACAAGGCCAGCCGGCACATTGTTTCGCGCGGAGAAACGCTCGCGATCATAGCTGCACGACACGGCACCTCGGTCGGTGCGCTGCGCAGTGCGAACAAGATGTCGGGCGACAGTCTGCGTGCCGGCGACGTGCTCGAGATCCCGCAAGGCTGAGGGCTGACCCTGCGCGAGGCCTCGCGCAGGTGATCCGTTATCATGGGCGTCCGCTTGATCGATGCCTGCCGCATGTCGCGAATCCGCGCCCTCGCTCCTGAACTGGTCAACCAGATCGCCGCCGGCGAAGTCATCGAGCGTCCGGCATCGGTGGTCAAGGAACTGGTCGAGAACAGTCTCGATGCGGGCGCACGCCGGATCGATATCGACATCGAAAATGGTGGATCACGCTTGATCCGTGTGCGCGACGATGGCGCCGGCATCGGCGCCGAAGACCTGCCGCTCGCAATCAGTGCGCATGCGACAAGCAAGATCGCGAGCTTCGAGGATCTCGAACGGGTCGGCACGCTGGGTTTCCGTGGCGAAGCGTTGCCGTCGATTGCGTCGGTGTCGCGTTTCGCGTTGACCTCGCGTGCATCCGGGCAGGACCACGCATGGCGCATCGAAGTCGACGGCGGCAAACCGCGGGACGCGCAACCCGCACAGCACGCGCAAGGCACCACGATCGAGGTACGCGACCTGTTCTACAACGTGCCGGCGCGACGCAAGTTCCTGCGTGCCGAACGCACCGAGTTCAACCATATCGACGATCTGGTCAGGTCGATCGCACTCGCCCATGCCGACGTCGAGTTTCGCGTGTCCAGCGAAGGCAAGGTGACACGCCTGTTCAAGGCTGCGCTCGGCATCGACGAAGCCGCGCGTCGGGTCGGCGACGTGCTCGGCGACGCGTTCGTCGGCAACAGCCTGCGCGTCGAGCATGCCGGTGCGGGTCTTTCACTTTCAGGCTGGGTCGGACTGCCGACCGCTTCGCGCGCACAGGCCGATCAGCAGTACTTCCATGTCAACGGGCGACTCGTTCGTGATCGCGTCGTCGCCCACGCCGTGCGCCAGGCGTATGCCGATGTGCTGTTCCATGGACGCCATGCGGCGTTCGTGCTGTTTCTCGATCTCGATCCCGCGCTGGTCGATGTCAATGTGCATCCGGCCAAGAGCGAGGTACGGTTTCGCGAAGGACGTCTGGTCCACGATTTCCTCTACCGCACCTTGAACGAAGCACTTGCGCAGACCCGCGCGGGCGAGGCGCCATCGGTCGCCTCGCCGAATTCGGCGATGCCGATGCGTCACGCGTTTTCGTCACAGTCCGGCCTCGGACTGGGCGTGCGCGAGTCGCTCGGCGACTACGCCGCGCTGCTCGGCAATACACCTGCGGCAGGTGCGTTCGGCAGCGGCGCGAATATCGGTATGCCGTCTGCTACGTTGCCCGATGACGGTTCAGTGCGCGATATTCCTCCGCTCGGGTTCGCGATCGCTCAGCTGCATGGCGTCTACGTGCTCGCCCAGAATGCCGAAGGGCTGGTGGTGGTCGACATGCATGCCGCGCACGAACGCATCACCTACGAAAAGCTCAAGGCGGCGCAGGCGGGCGAGGGTATCCGTGCGCAGAATCTGCTCGTGCCGCTGCTTATCGCGGTCAGTGAGCGTGAAGCGGCTACCGTCGAGGAGCATGCCGACTCGTTCGAACGTCTAGGATTCGATGTGGCGCGCAGCGGCGTGCAGTCGGTCACCGTCCGCCGCGTACCGATGCTGCTGTCCGCCGGTGATGTCGAGCAACTGGTACGCGACGTGATCGGCGACCTTGCCGTGCACGGCGCATCGCGGCGCATCGAGGAGGCTGGCAACGCCTTGCTGTCGACGATGGCCTGCCACGGCTCGGTGCGCGCCAATCGGCGCCTGGCGATTGCCGAGATGGATGCGCTGCTACGCGAAATGGAAGTGACCGAACGCTCCGCACAATGCAACCATGGCCGTCCCACCTGGGTGCAACTGGGCATGTCCGAACTCGATCGACTGTTCCTGCGTGGCCGCTGAAACCACCTTTCTCCTGCTCGCCTCCCGGAAACCTGCCATGTTGATGACCATGATGATCTTCGCCACCACGCTCGGCGCCGGCGCACCCGTCGTCGCAATGGCCGATGCCGACCATGCGCGCGACGTTGCCGACTGGCGCACGCAGCGCCTTGAGCGCTTGCGCTCGCCCTCGGGCTGGCTGTCGCTGGTCGGGCTCGACTGGCTCAAGCCCGGACGCAACACGATCGGCAGCGCGCCAGACAACGACATTGTCATCCCCAGCGCGCCAGCGCGACTCGGTGTCGTCGACTGGCAGGGTGGGCTGGTGCACATCACACTTGCCGACCCCTCGGTGACCATCGACGGTGTGCATGCCGAGCGCGCGACGCTGCTCGATGACGCGCACGAGAGTCCGACCACGGTGGCGTTCGGCACGACGAGTTTCCTGCTCATCGATCGCGGTGGGCGCAAGGGTTTGCGCATCAAGGACAGTGAGGCACAGACGCGAACGAAGTTTGCCGGCATCGAGCATTTCGATTCGTCGCCGGACTGGCGCATCGATGCAAGATGGATCGCCTTCGACCCGCCACACACGCTCGACATCCCGAATGTGCTCGGCACCATCGACAAGATGACCGTGCCGGGCAAGGCAGTGTTCGAGCGTGACGGCCAGACCTACGAGTTGATGCCGGTACTTGAATCCGCCGATGCGCGGAACCTGTTCTTCATCTTTGCCGATGCCACGAGCGGCAAGCAGACCTATGGCGGCGGACGCTTCGTCTACGCCGATTTCGCCAGGGATGGTCGCGTGATCGTCGATCTCAACAAGGCCTACAACCCGCCCTGTGCGTTCACGCGCTTCGCCACGTGTCCGCTCGCACCGCCGGAAAACCGGCTCGGTATCGCGGTGACAGCGGGTGAGAAGAAATACCGCGGCGGCGAACACGTCGACGGCTGAAGCTGCTGCATTTTCCGCCGACCGTTGGTACCTGACGCCACGTCGTCGACGTCAGCTGCCGCCGAAATGTGCCTTGCGCCGCTCGAGGAATGCGCGCGTTCCTTCGCGCATGTCGGCGGTCGAAAAACACAGTGCGAACGCGTTGCTCTCGTAGTCGCGGCCTTGTTCGATCGCGCATTCGCCGCCAACCAGGATCGCATCGAGGATGGCCGACATCGCATGCGGCGCCGATGCCGCGAGCTGGTCGGACAGCGCGTCGATCTCCGCATCGAGCGCCTCGGCGTCGACGACCCGGTTGACGATGCCGAGCTCGCACGCGCGCGCCGCATCGATCAGTTTCCCGGTCAGGCACAGTTCCAGCGTCGCCGAGCGGCCGGCGAGGCGCAGCAGGCGTTGGGTGCCGCCGAATCCCGGCAGCAGTCCGAGCGTGATTTCCGGCAATCCGACACGCGCCTTGCTGCTCGCGATGCGCAGGTGGCAACTCATGGCCAGTTCGAGTCCGCCGCCGAGGGCAAATCCCTGCAACCGCGCGATAACCGGTTTGCCGAGCGATTCCAGCGCGCCCATCATTGCGTGCCCTGCGCGCGAGAATGCCAACGCGTCGATCGGCGACATGGCTTCGAGTTCGGCGATATCGGCACCGGCGATGAAGGCCTTCTCGCCAGCGCCGGCAAGCACGAGCACACGCACACCGTCGTCCTTCCCGGCGCATTCAATGGCTTCGTGCAGGTCCGCGATTGTCTCGCCGTTCAGCGCGTTGAGCTTGTCCGGCCGATTGATCGTGAGGGTGCGCACCGCGCCGCGGTCGGTGCTCAGCAGCGTGCGAAAACCCATGACGTGTTCCCCAGAGCCCTTTTCAGGGCGCGCATGATAGCAGCGCCCCGAGCGCTCGCTCGTTCAGCCCGGCGGCGAACTTTTCGCGGCGACCGCACTCTGAGCCGGTCGAGGCGTGGGCCGGATTGGAGCATTCGCCGTGCTCGGGTACACTAGGCGACCCGTTTTTGCCTGTCGGTGTGCGCGAGGCGCATGCCGTACATGCTGGTTGTTCATCGGTTTTCTCTGGAGGCATCATGAATTTGCGTTTGTCACTCGCCCTCGTGGCGTTGCTAGCTGCCGGCTCCGCTGCGGCGCAGGACACCACTTCCGAGAAGGGCAAGTTGTCCTACTCGATCGGTTACCAGATCGGCAAGGACTTCATCGATCGCAAGATGGACGTCGACATCAATACCGTCGTCAAGGCGATGCAGGATGCCAGTGCCAAGCGCACGCCGGTCATTGCCGAGGAGCAGATGCGCGACACCTTGACCAAGTTCCAGACCAAGATGATGACCGAGGCCAAGGCCGAGTTCGACAAGGTCGCAGGGGCCAACAAGACCAAGAGCGATGCATTCATGGCATCGAACCGGTCGAAGAAGGGCATCGTTGCGCTGCCATCGGGCGTGCAGTATCGCGTCATCGAGGAAGGCAGTGGCAAGCAGGTCGCCGCGACCAGTGAAGTCACCGTGCACTACCGTGGCTCGCTGGCCGATGGTCTCGAGTTCGACAGTTCGTTCGCACGCGGCGAGCCGGTCAAGTTCAAGGTCAACGAAGTGATCAAGGGCTGGCAGGAAGCGTTGCCGCGCATGAAGGTCGGCGATCACTGGCAGATCTTCGTGCCGTCCGATCTCGCCTACGCCGAACGCGGCCAGGCACCACGTATCGGTCCGAACCAGGCACTCGTGTTCGACATCAAGGTCATTGATTCGAAGTAAGCGGGTTTCGCGTCGAACAAACGCCGCGGCCATGCCGCGGCGTTTGCGTTTGCAGGATCATGGAAATGCTCGCATCTCCTCGACCGCGCGTTCCATGTCGAGCTTTATGCGGTTGATGATGCGCATCGCCGGTTCCGCGCTCCCGGTGTCGGCAGCGCCGCCGGCCACGCTCGCCTGGCCACGCGAAACGGTTGCCGCCTCGTCATCGGCGACGAACTGCGACAGATACACGTAGCCCTGGCGCAGGCCTTGCTTGACCTCGGGATGTTCGGCGCCGAGCTGCCTGAGCAGCGTCAGGATCGCATAGCGGATCGTCTCGCGCGTATGCGGGAGCAGGCTTTCAGGCAAGCCGTAGACGCCGGGCTCGACCTGGGCAAGCACCTTGCCGTAATCACTCACCACACGCGTCGCCATCGCCAGCATTGTTTGCACCGGAATCGGTTTCCGCAGGTAATGTAGCAGCAGCACGTCCGCACCCGACACGAAGTCAGACAATGCCGATTGAATTTCCGCTACCCCTGCTCAGCCCGTGCATCGGCATCTGTCACCTTGATGCTGCCGGTGTCTGCGAGGGTTGCCTGCGGACCAGTGACGAAATCGGCCGATGGTCGGTCATGGGCGCGGATGAGCGGCGCTACATCATGGAAGTGGTGCTGCCGCAGCGCGAAAGCGACTCGCCATGAGCGGGCATGTCGACATCGTTCGCCTGCAGCGTGCCGTGCGCACGCTTGATGATCCGCCACAGCCACCCGGATGGAATGCCACGGAGTTTCCCGAACTGTGGTCCGACGACAAGCCGCTGCGCGCGGCCGCCGTGCTGCTGCCGATCGTCTGCCGCGGCGATGCGTTGAGCATGTTGTTCACGCGACGCAACGAGCGCATGCGCCATCACGCCGGGCAGGTGAGCTTCCCGGGCGGCGCCGTCGATGCCACTGACGCGGACGCGATCGGCGCAGCGCTGCGCGAGACGCGCGAGGAAACCGGTATCCGCCAGGAATTCGTGCAACCGTTCGGCTTCCTCGATTGCTTCGACACGGTCTCCGGGTTCACGGTATCGCCGGTGGTCGCCCTCGTGCGCGAAGGGTTCACGCTTTCGCCAAACGCCGAAGAAGTAGCCGAAGTGTTTGAAGTACCACTTGATTACATCCTTGCTCCGGACTGCATGCGCCGCTGCGAGGTGCTCTGGAACGGTCGTCCACGCGAGGTCTTCGAGTTCGACTACGGTGGACAGCGCATCTGGGGTGCGACCGCAGCGATACTGCAGAACCTGCTGCGTCGTCTTGAGGCCAGCCATTGAGCGCCGGAACCCTGATCACCGCGACAGAATTGTCGGCACGCATCGATGCCGGTTCGGTGCTCGTGGTCGACTGCCGCAAGGACCTCGCCACTCCCGACAGTGGTGCTCTCGCGTATGCGCTTGGTCACATTCCCACGGCGGTCTATGCCGATCTCGATACCGACTTGTCCGATCTCGGCAAGCGCGGACTCGGTAGACACCCACTGCCCGATGCGGTCACGTTCTCCGGGACACTGTCACGCTGGGGGTGGCACGCGGGGATGTCGATCGTCGCGTATGACGACGCCGGTGGCGCCCTCGCTGCAGCGCGGCTCTGGTGGATGATGCGGCTGTCCGGATCGACCGAAGCCGCCGTCCTCGATGGCGGCTTCGGCGCGTGGCGCGCGCTCGGGTTCGCCGAGACTTCGGTCGTTCCGGAACGCTCGGCCAGCAACGTCGACATCCGCTTCGACTCGGCGATGTTGCCGGACTATGCCGCGCTCGCACGGGGGCTGGACGAAGGCAGCGTGGTCTTGCTCGATGCACGCGCCGCGCCGCGCTTTCGTGGCGATGTCGAGCCGCTCGATCCGGTTGCCGGACATGTACCCGGCGCGCTGAACCGTCCATTTGCAGCAAACCTGGACGCGCAGGGACGGTTCAAGGCGCCGGCCCCGCTGCGCGACGAGTTCCGCGCCATCATGGGTACGCGCGCGCCAACCGACGTCGTCCACATGTGCGGTTCGGGCGTCACCGCCTGCCACAACCTTCTCGCCATGGAGCACGCCGGGCTCGCCGGTTCACGCGTGTTCGCGCCGTCCTGGAGTGGCTGGGTATCGGATCGTTCCAGGCCGGTCCAATCCGTCGGCCGAGGCTAGGGCGACCGCGTGGCCGCGCGCCGACCCTCAACGCGTGCATTCGCGCGGATCGACCGGCAAGCGCTGGTATCGCCGGGATGAAAACCGCGGTGCGCGTTGTCCTATACTAGGCGGGCGCTACTTCCGGCGCGCTGCCCCGTGCAGAGGTCGATCCTCCCTTGGCCACAACGAAAAAGCCTGTGCGGTCAGCAAAAAAGGCCGCCGCCACCAAGGTTGCAAAGAAACCGCCTGCGGCGCGCAAGTCACCCGCAAAATCCACAGTTGCAGCAAAGACTCCGACGCTTGGCCTGCCATCGACTCCGCGCAAGCGCAGCAAGGCCGAAGCCGAGCACGATGTCGCCGCGCGCCTGCATGCCCTGGTCAAGACGGCACTCGAGGACCTGAAGGCCAAGGACGTTCGCGAGATCGACGTGCGCGGCAAGACTTCGGTCACCGATCTGGTGGTCGTCGCCAGCGGTACGTCGACGCGCCATGTGAAATCGATTGCCGACGAAGTCGTGCGTTCCGCCAAGAAGGCGGGATTGCCGCCGCTCGGCGTCGAGGGTCAGCGCGAGGCCGAATGGGTCCTGGTCGATCTCGGCGACATCATCGTGCACGTCATGCTTCCGCGTACACGCGAGTTCTACGGACTCGAGCGCCTGTGGACGGTCGGCGACGAGCAGCCCGAAACCGTGCTCGCCGGCTGAACGGCGGGCGCAGGTGCGCACGCGCCTGATCTCGGTTGGGGAACGCATGCCCGGCTGGGTGGCCGAGGGCTTTGCCGAGTATCGCAAACGGCTTTCACACGACTTGCCGATCGATCTCGTCGAAGTGCCGTTGGGCAATCGCGGCAAGAGCCGTGAACCGACGCGGGCGATGGCCGATGAAGGCACCGCGGTGCTCTCGGCACTGCCGAAGGATTGCCATGTCGTCGCGCTGGATGGGCGTGGTTCGTCGTGGTCCAGTGAGGAACTCGCGGCGCAACTCGGCCGCTGGCGCATGCACGGCCGCGATCTCGCGATCCTGATCGGCGGACCTGATGGGCACGCACCTGCCGTGCTCGCGCGCGCCGAGCAGCGCTGGTCGCTCGGTCCGCTGACGTTGCCGCACATGCTCGTACGGCTTGTCGTCGTCGAGCAACTGTATCGTGCGGCGACGATGCTCGCCGGCCATCCATACCATCGCGCCTGAGCCGGCGTTACTCTGATCACGACGGGATCACGGATACCCGAGAGGAGGGTCTGTCATGTGCTTTTCCGCCCAGGTCTGGGAAAGCTACGCGCTGTATGTGCGCAAGCACGGCGCCGATGTCGACATTCATGCGTTCTACAAGCTGTACTTTGCGCGAGCGCAAGGCACGGCACTGAAAATCCCGAAGGCGATGGATGCGTCTTTCGCCGCGGCCAGCGACGGCGAAAGCCGACAGATCCAGCAGATGATCGAGGAACCCGATCGCGTTCTCGCAACGCACTACGAGCAGGAACTGTTCAAGCAGCGCAAGCGACTCGCCGATGCCGAGCGCGTCCTCGGGCAACGCACGACGCGCAAGGCACTCGACGATCGACGCATCGCCACTGACAAGGTCGACTGGCTGCTCGGCAAACTCGCCGACCTTCGGCGCACGGAGACGAAGCCGCGCGACTCGCGGATTTTCCCCGGCCACTACGCGCCCGTGATGATCCGCGAGAACGGCCGGCGCGTGGTCAAGCCGATGCGCTACCAGTGCCGGCCGGCCGGCAAGCCGGCGAACTACGACCGACGCTACCCGGGCACCTACAACGCGCGGCGCGACAACCTCGAAGGATTCTGGAAAGGCCAGTTCGGCCACACCCACGGCATCATGGTCGTCAATGCGTTCTACGAAAATGTCAGCCGACATGCGCTCGAACAGCGCGAACTCCGTGAGGGCGAGAGCGAAGAGAACGTCGTGCTCGAGTTCCGGCCGCGTCCCGCGCAGGACATGCTCGTCGCCTGCCTGTGGTCGGAATGGAAAGGCGATGGCGAAGCCGACTTGCTGTCGTTTGCCGCGATCACCGACGAGCCTCCGGCCGAAGTGGCGGCCGCTGGACACGATCGCTGCATCATTCCCATACGCGAAGAAAACATCGACGCCTGGCTCGATCCGGCATCGTGCAGCCATGCCGACCTGTACGCGATTCTCGACGCGCGCGCGCGACCGCATTTCGAGCACCGCATGGCGGCCTGATTGCGGTGTTCGATGCATTCGGGGTGCACTGAAGGAGGAGCGTGCATGACGGACCTCCGAGCGAAACCATGCGCGAGGCCGCATGCGCTCGTCGGCCATGTCACGCTTCGCCTTGAGCGGCGAACTGTGCGCGGTGCTGTCACTGACCGACTGCGCACGTGCGACTGACTAACCGGCGGCAAAGACCCTTCCCGGCAACACGATTTCGTCGCTGCCGTGCGTCTCGCGTCACGACGTCACCTGCAACGATGTCGCATCCACCGACCGCTCGCTGAGCGGCAAGATCCATGTCGACAACGTGGCATGTTTCGAATCCGCCTTGCGCGCCATTGCGCGGCTTGCCGATTTCAACGGCGGGCGACCCAGCACGGCCTGTCTGATCGGCGTACTTCCGAATCGCCAGGCGGTCATGCCGGAGTCATTCGGTTTTTCGCAAAACCCCTCGCTGCGACTGTTGCGCGAAGGTTACGCGGCGCAGTGACGCAACCGCGCGCCGTCGCATGGCGATGTTGTGCATCGACGGTTAAATTGCGGATCGCTACCATCACCCCAGTATCGACGTGACGAGGAAAGCCGACCTCATGTGGAAGTACACCGGAAAGTCCCGCCCGCCTTTCGCTGTTGTGCCCGGTCCGGGGCAGGTGTCGGTGTGGGACTTCCCGCGACCGCCGGCGATCGTTGCCGATATGCGCCGTGTCGTTGTCAGGCATGGGCAGAGCATCGTTGCCGACAGTGTGCGCAGCGTTCGTGTGCTCGAAACCGCCAGTGCGCCGACCTTCTACCTGCCGCTGGACGATGTCGAACTCGACTGCATCGTGCCGGCTCCCGGCGGGTCGTTCTGCGAGTGGAAGGGCAGGGCCGCGTACTGGTCGGTACGCGCGCCGGCGATGCCGATGGCCGAATCCGTTGCCTGGAGCTATCCTGAAGCGGCAGCGGCGTTTGCGGCGATAGCCGGCTGGATCTCCTTTTATCCGGGACGCCTGCGCTGCGAGGTCGATGGCGAAGTCGTGCGTGCGCAACCTGGCGGCTTCTACGGGGGCTGGGTCACCGACGAGATCGTCGGTCCGATCAAGGGCGAGCCCGGCAGCGGCCATTGGTGACGACTCGCCATGCTGGTCGCCGCACGTGCGATCAGTCGTGCGCCGAGGCGAAAAACATCAGGTAGACCAGGCGTCCGTTCTCGACACTGTCGCCGAACGCCGGCCCCGCCGTGTGCCACAACCACGGTCGCAGCAGGACCAGCCGATTGAAGCGCATCGGTACCTGCATCGTGCGTTCCCATTTGCTGTCATCGATGCTGTCCTTCTCGATGATCTCGCGATGCATGTCATCCATCGATGCATAGCCTGCCGCCGCAAGCTCCGCCGCGTTCAGCGCGACGCGGTCACTGCCGGTGGCGCGATGACGGAAGAATTCCGTGCCACCGGCGCAATCCTGCGGTCGACTGAGGTAGAGGATTCCGGACCAGTGCGATGGGTCTATGTGCACTTTCGCGCGGCCCGTGTCGTTCGCGAGCGTGATGCGGAACTTCGCATGAGAACCGGGCGCAGGCATGTCGCGCAGCGGCTCATTGACCAGGCGCGAGACCTGCTGCGCGAGTCCGTCGATGTCGATGCGCTCGAGTGAATTGCGACCGGGGAACGCGCCCCGCAGATCGGGATAGGTCAGGCGCAATGCGGCAGCGCGCAGTTCGGCGGCGTTCTGCAGGAAGTCGTCGACGACAATCAGGGACGTGGGCATGAATGGACTTCTTCGGCCAGTTGCGTGACAACGTCCCGCGCCGAAAAAGTCACGGCATGGCAACGTACAGCGGCGATTCTGCACGCAATCGACGACCGGATGCAGCCGTGCGTGCGCGAAGCGGGGAGGACGCATGCGCTGACGACGAAAGCGCAATAGCGTAGATTCCACATATCGGCCTGCGGCCAGTGTCCGGGGGAAGGCATGCTTCGCATTCTTGTCGCCAACAGCAAGGGCGGCTGTGGCAAGACCACGATCACCAGTTCTCTGGCAGGCTATTTCGCCAGGAACGGAAAACAGACCACGCTCCTCGATTGCGATCCGCAGGGTTCCTCGATGGCGTGGTGCGCGGCGCGACCCGCGCATCTCGCGCCGATCAAGGCATTGACCGGCAACAATCCCGCATTCGGACTCAACTCCGGCTGGCTGTTGCGTGTGCCCTCGTCGACCCAGGTCTTGTTGATCGACACGCCGGCAGGCCTGCGCGCACACGAGTTCGAGGCCCTCGCGCGCCACGCCGACGTGCTGCTGATTCCGGTCGTGCCGTCGCCGATCGACTTGCGCGCGTCACTCGCCTTCATCGACATCGTGCGCAAGCTGCACGACGTGCGCAACGGCCGCCTGCGCGTCGGTCTCGTCGCCAATCGCCTGCGCGAACGCGCAAGATCTACGCGTCATCTCGACGCCACTCTAGAGCGCCTCACACAGGTTGCCAAGGCGCGCGTGCGCGACTCGCAGACCTATGTCGGCCTGACCGAGGGTGGACGCAGCGTGTTCGATGATGACGCCGCTGCAACGCGTTCGCATCGCGAAGACTGGGCCGCGCTCATGCAGTGGCTCGAGGAGCGCGCCAACGAACTGGCGACGGCGAGCAATGTCACGCCGATGCCGGCGAGCCGGCACACCGCTTCGTCCTGATTCAGTCCGATGCCGTCGTCGACAGCGCGACCATCGCTTCGTTGCGCTTGAGGAACGGTATCGCGAACGGCTGGTCGTACTGCGCCCACGCAACATCATCGGCGACGCGCCACTTCGAGTGGCCGTCCAGTGCCGCAAGCAGCGCGCGCCGGGATTCGGCCCGGCTCTCGTCGGAGTTGTTGCCGGTATAGCGCAGCGCGGCGACAATCGTCTCCGCGGTCTCCACCAGCGTGATCGCCGGATCGTCGGGTCGCGGCGCCGACGCCGGCGTCAGATCGTTGGAAATGAAGAACGAAACGGTCCAGCCTTCGCCGTGCGCGTTCTGGATCACCGGCGCACTTGCACTCTGCGCGGACTGCTCGACCTGCTGCAGTACCGGTGATGTCATGTCCATCTTCTCGCCGGTGCTGTTGCCGCCAAAAATATATCCGGCGAGCATGCGAAACGCGTCGTTCACCGCGTCCTCGTGCTTGCCGATCACAGTCACCTGGGCGAGCAATGCGGGCGCGTAGCGCCGTACGTCGACATCACCAAGCGTTTCGATCACCTCGAACCGCGGTTCTTCCTCGAGACGGATACCGAAGAAACCGGGAATCGAATGCAGGATTTCCTTGAACGGGATGGTGGTTGGCTTGGTCATCGGTTGCTCGATACACATCAGGGAGGCTGAGCGTAAACGTCGGCAAATGAATCGGGACCGAAGCAGTCCTCGCCGAGCGGCTTCTGATGCGAACCGGGCGCATGCGCGGTAAACGGCGCAGGTCGCGACCGGCAACGCCTCAACGCTTCCTGATGCAGCGCTGATAGCGCGCATCGACACGCGTGGCGAACCATTCGGTGGTCAGCTTGCGCGTGATCTTCGGACTCTTCAGGTCGATGCGCGGAATCAGTGCGCGCGGCAGTGCACGACCTTCGGTGGACTCGGCGCGCTCGAATACGCGCTGGTAGAGGTCGGTTTTCTCGAACCTCACGTCATCACCCTGTTCGAGTGCCCGGCGGATGCGCGAATCGGAGATGTCGAGCGACTTTCCGAGCGCGCGCGCGGCCACCTCAGTCGTACCGACAGCGCTACTGCCATGGATCACGAGATCGCCGTCGAGCACCAGCGGAATGCCGCTGGCCAGACTCACCGCGTTCTGGAACGCGGCGTTGCGACTCGCGTACTGGCCGGCATTGAAGTCGGCGAAGCGGTACAGGTCCTTGCCGTAGCTGGCCGGATAGTCGAGCAGGTGCGCGATGCCGAAGTACATGCCGCCGCGGCGCGTAAATGCTTCGTTGCGGATCGAGTCTTGCAACGCGTACGGGTACGGATTCCTGCGCACATGCTGCTCGGCAAACGCGATGCTGACTTGCATCGGCCCACCGGTGCGCACGGGATTGGAATCGGCGAGGAGGCGCTTGCCCATCGGCACGCGGCTGATGAGGTCTTCATAAATGATGCTCATGTCGCGCTCGGTGCGAACTGCTGCGATACGCTCGGCATAGCTCTTGCCGTTCGACGAAGACACCGCCAGGGCGCCACGCACGAGCAGTTGCGGAATGCTCTTCTGCCTCGCGCGGCGATCGATCTCGGCGCGCGCGATCTTGCCGAGACCGGCAACGGGCGGATCGGCGACGTAGGTCGACTCCTGCTCGGTCACGGCCAGCACGGCGCACAGGTTCGATGTGGTCGGGGCAATGTCCATTGCCGCAAACGCCGCCGTGATGTCGGTCGCCCAGCCTTCGCGATCCTTGATCGTGGCCGGCATCAGTCGCACGATTTCGGCGCGGATATCGGCCGGCTTGCGCGGTGGCGGCTGCGGCGTGCGCGGTTGCGTGACGCAGCCGGTCAATACCGCCAACGCCAGACCAACCGCGACGATGCGCATGAACCTGCACAGCGACCTCGCCGAATGCGGGGAATGGTTGGTGCGATCAGCGCGAGTGGATGGTTGTGCTGGAACAGTGGGCGTGCAGGTCGACATCGCATGATCTTGTTCGATCAGTCAGTGCTCGGCAAGCCTTGTAAAGGATCATCGTCGGTCGCCGTTCAGAACGGTGGCGGCTTCCCCATGTCGCTGGTGAAGATGCGGTCTGGCAGTTCGTAGGCGCCGCGATCGTGGATGCCGTTGGCGTCGCCGAGATCGGCGGGTCGCGACTGACCGAGGATGTCGACCACGGTCGCGCCGAAAAAAGAATCGTCGCAGGCATCGATGTTGCTGGACGATGCATGCAGGCGATAGTTGCCACCGGCGGCATCGACAAAGCCCGGGTCGTGGATGACCGCGCCGATGCTGGTGTCCTCGTGTGCATTCACGCAGGTGCTCTGTGACGTATCGATATCGGTATCGGCGAGTACCGTGTTTCCCGGTTGCCAGATGATGCTGTTGAACAGCACGACATTGTTGGCGGCCACCCCCGAGAACGTCTTGATGATGTCATCGTCGATCGTGTTGCCGGCAATCGTCGACGCGTTGATGGCAAGGTTGGTGCCGGCGAGGATGCGGAACAGCTCGCCGTTGGCCACGTTGCCCGCCAACAGTGAGTTTTCGATGCGCGTGACCGTATCGGAAAGCGTGAACGTGCTGGCGTTGTTGACGCCGGCATCGTTGTCGGTGATCGCGGTGTTGGCAAGCTGCAGGACACCCGAAAGTGAGTGCACAGCGGAACTGGTCGTGCCCTCTGTGCGATTGCCGCGAAGCGTATTGCATTCCACGGTCTCGAGGCAGGCAAACGCGAGCGATGGTCCTCCAGACACCACATCGTCCTCGGCTGCCACGCTGTTCGGCAACGGCGCTCGACGCAGAAATAGCCCACCACCGGTCTCCAGTGCGACACCGCCGCCACGAGCTAGAGCCCGGTTGTCGTCGATCGAAACGCCAGCACCTTCCAGCCGCGTACCTGCACCAGTGAGGCGGATGCCGCCGCCAATATCCGCCTCGTTGTCGCGAATTGCGATGAGACCGGTGATCGGGCCGAGGTTCAGCTTCGTGGCCGAGTAGGCCGCAATGCCTCCGCCAATCGCTGCACGGTTACGCTGGAAAAGAGCGCCGATACCCGCTACCTGCGCGGTATTGAATTCCTGAAATCCGGTGTCGATGAGACAGTTTCCGGCGTCCAGCCCACCGCCAAATTCCTCGGCTGAATTGTTGACCAGCGCGGCACCGTTGAAAGTGACGCGCGCGTTCACACAGGCGACACCACCGCCACTCGAGCTGGCCTGGTTTCCCGAGAATGCCTCTTCATTGAAGTTCCCGATCAAGGTGCTGATCAGTTGCACCCGGGTCAAGGCGGTGCCGAGCCCCGAAACTTTCAAGCCCCCGCCGAAAGCGGCTAAATTGGCATCGATAACGACTCCCCTGAGCTCGACGTCGACGCGCCCGGAAACTTCGATGCCGCTGCGCGTGCCGCCCTCGATGCGCATGCGCTGGAGCGTGACTTCGCGCGGGTTGACCGCCGAGGTGATTCTGAACACCGGCGCATTCGCACCTGCAGCACCAACGAATGTCGGATTCGCGCCAGGCGTGCCAGTGCAGTCGGCGTAGCCGCCCACCAGTGTCAATGCGCGATTGTTGATCACGACATTGATGTTCTCGTAGGTCTGGTTCGAGGCGATGCGGATGATCGAGCCATTCGGCGCGGCGCCGATCGCCACGGCCACCGACTGGAAATCGCATCCGCCGCCGGCGCCGAGCCAGAACTCGGGACCGCCGGCGATTGCACTCGGTGGCAAGGCGATCAAGGATCCCAGAACAACCCGTGCGATTCGCGTGTGCATGGAGATTTCCGCTGATCGGATCGCATCGATCCACCTGCTGATACGCAGTGAGGTGGCGTTCGCGACACCGATCTCCTGATTGGTTGGCCGAATCTTTCCGTGGGTGATGACGGGCGCCACATGCGTCGAGCCGCACCGGCTTCGGCTCGTCTTGTTTGGCGTGAAGTCATGTCCTTGAGCGTAGGTTGGATGAAGTTGGGGCCGTGCGAGCCGCGCGGACCGCTTTGCAGCTGCACCCACGGGTGCGTCTGGCCTGCAACATCCTGAAAGGAGAGTTTGATGGACAAGATTCCAACCGGTGCATGGGTCGTAGTCGCCGACGGCGGCAAGGCGCGCATATTCAGCAATGTCGGCAAGGACGGCGCGATATCATTGCAGCAGGCCTGCGTGGTCGAACCGAAAGATCTCGACAACGACGGCCCGTCCGGCCATGTGCCGGCGGAAGCGAGCGCTTCGCACATCGACGAGGCGACATTCGCCAAGCAGCTGGCAAATCGCCTGAATCTGGCCGCGCTCAAGCACGAGTACGCGCACCTCGTGTTGATAGCCGACCCGCAGACGCTGGGCCAGATGCGACCGCAGCTGCATGTCGAAACCACCAGGCGGATGGTCGGAGAATTGGCCAAGACGCTGACCAATTCACCGGTCGACGATATCGAGAAGTCGTTGCGCGGCGCTGCCTGAGTTCCGCGCCTGCCGTGACTGCACCGCATGTCGACAGCGGTCGCCAACGCTGACCGCTGTCGACGCGACAACGAATGGCACGGAATCGTGTGCGACTCGGAGAGTCCGCGGCTACGTCAGACGTAGGCAATCATCCGTCCGGCGACAAGTACGCCAGTCCACAGCAGGATCGAGGTCACCGCCATGGCGCGCGCACTGGCGGGTACCGGGCTGGCCGGTCGGCGAAATGTCCGACGGAACATGACAGCGTTGACCAGCGCAAGCGCGATTGCACCGAGTTTCACCCACAGCAGGGTGTTGCCAACCAGCGCCTTCGCATCGGCCGCGAACAGGCCAGCGCCGGTGATGACCGCGATGACCAGTCCGCCGTATACGAACGGTGTCAGTACCTGCGTCACGCGCTCGAGTGGCAGATCGCGCGCAAATCCAAGCACGCGAAGGTCGAGCAAGACGATCGGGCCCACCAGCAAGGCAAGCCCGACCAGATGCAGCACATTGGCGACCGGGTAACTCCAGCCGACGCGCATCCACTCGCCGAACGCGGAGCCCTCGAGCGACGCCGCGATCAGCGACGCGTCCACGCCGGAAAACTCTTCAGGCGCTCAGCGCAGTTCGATCGTCTTGCCGTCCACGATGATGCGCTCGGCACGAAGTTCGGCTGTGCCGTCGGTGCGCGGGTAGCCCTCGATCGTGATGACCTTGCCTTCGACGAGCATGCCATCGGTCATGCCGCGGGCGGTCATGCGCGTGACCGGGGCGAGAATGACCTGCCAGCGCTTGCCGTCCTGCTCGATCACTGCTTCGGCGTGCGGGTTGGCGATCTTGACCTCGACCAGCGCAGTTTCGACGCGCATGGTCTTTTCAGCGTCGTAGGAGCTCCAGCCGTGGTGGGCCATGGCCGGCACGGCGGCGAGCGCGAAGAGCATCAGTGTCGAAGCGGCAATCAAGCGCATGGCAATCTCCTCGAAATGGGTGACGTTTCCGTGTAGCACGCAACACGTGAATGACGCGGCAACCCTGAGCGGAAGCACGATCCTGCCGCGATCAACGCAAACTTTCCACCCTGCACAGGCGCGAAGGTCGATCGCAGCGTCGCCTGCGGACATCGTGACAGGCGATTTGCTAAGGTCGCGACCTTCCCAGGCCGCAGAGCAATGCCGACCCGATGAGCACGACGGACCCGATCCAGCCCGCGCCGAACCAGCCCGCGAAGAAGTCCGCGATCGATCGCTTTCTTTCGATCGTCGAGCGCGGTGGCAATGCGTTGCCGCATCCGGCCACGCTGTTTGCGATTCTCGCGCTCGTTGTCGTGCTGCTGAGTTGGGTCGCATCACAGTTCAGCATGTCGGTGCCGCATCCGACCACCGGCGAAATCATCACCCCGGTCAACCTCGTGAGCATCGCCGGCCTGCATCGCATCCTGACGAGCCTGGTCACAAACTTCACGAGTTTCGCACCGCTAGGCACCGTGCTCGTGGCGCTGATCGGCATCGGCGTGGCTGAACACTCGGGCCTGATCGGCGCTTCACTGCGCCAGCTCGTGCTGGCCGCGCCGCGCAAGCTGCTGACACCGGTGATGGTGTTCGCCGGCGTCATGTCGAACATGGCCAGCGAGATCGGCTATGTGCTGCTGGTGCCGCTTGCCGGCCTGGTTTTCCTTGCCGCCAAGCGTCATCCGATTCTCGGCATGGCCGCCGCGTTCGCCGGTGTCTCGGGTGGCTATTCGGCCAACCTCCTGCTCGGCACGATCGATCCGCTGCTGGCGGGACTCTCGCAGGAAGCCGCGCGCATCGTCGATCCGGCCTACACCGTCAGTCCCGCAGCCAACTGGTACTTCATGATTGTCTCGACGTTCCTGATCACCGGGCTCGGCTGGTGGGTCACCGAACGCTTCGTCGCGCGTCGCTTTCCCGACGCGCCGAAGCAGGATGGCGACGTCGATTTCGAGCCGGTGACTGCCGCCGAGCGGCGCGGTTTGCGCTTTGCGCTGATCGCAACGGTTGCGATCACCGCGCTGGTGTTGTGGGGAACCGTTCCAGCGGACGGCTTCCTGCGCGATCCGATCACGGGTGACCTGCTCAATTCTCCGTTCCTGCGCGGCATCGTCGCGCTGATCTTCGTCTTCGGTGTCGTCACCGGCATCGCCTACGGCATCGGCGCCGGCACGATCAAGAGTGACGAAGACGTGATCCGCGGCATGGGCCAGAGCATGAGCACGCTGGGTACGTATCTCGTCCTGACGTTCTTCGCCGCACAGTTCGTGGCGTTCTTCAACTGGACCCAGCTCGGCCTGATCTTCGCGGTCAACGGCGCTGCGGTGCTGCAGCAGTTGCAGTTGCCCGGCATTGTGCTGTTCGCGGCCTTCATCCTGCTGACGGCGACGGCAAACCTGTTCATGGGTTCGGCATCGGCGAAATGGGCGCTGATGGCGCCGGTGTTTGTGCCGATGTTCATGCTGCTCGGCTATTCGCCTGAACTGACCCAGATCGGCTACCGCATCGGTGATTCGACCACCAATATCATTTCGCCGATGATGAGCTACTTCGCGCTGATCATCGCGTTCCTGCAGAAGTACGAGCCGAAGGCCGGCATCGGCACGGTGGTCGCGGTCATGCTGCCGTATTCGATGGTGTTCCTGATCGGCTGGACGCTGCTGTTCGCTCTGTGGATGGGGATGGGCTGGCCGATCGGTCCAGGCGCCCCGCTCGAGTACATCAAGGCGAGCTGACCCCAGGCAACGATACCGGGACGGCCGCATCGTTTACATGTCCATCGTTTCCGCACCCTTGGGCGGTATCGCGCAACTGTGCTTCTGGCGTAGTGCGGTTCACCCGATCCGTTGCGCCCGGGGGCAAACGATAAAAGCGCTGTTGCGAATTCCTTCGATGCCGATCGTGGCGCTGATGATGGTGCTGTCGTCAGGGGCCGTGCGTGCACAGGATCTCTACGACACCTCGGTCCTGCGCACCTTCAATCTGCAGTTCGACCATGCCAACTGGCTAGGTCCGCGCCAGTTGCAGTATGCGCTCGGCGCACTCGATGGCATGCGCATCACCGACCCGGGTCATTCGTGTTGCACGCGTGCGCGGACGACGTGATCTTTGCCGACGGTTTTGACTGAGCGGCGCGACATTCCGGCTTCAGCATCGGCGGCCGGGTCGGCGCTATGCTAGGCCAATGGCCGGCGCCGACGCCGGTGACCGGAGACAGAGATGTCCGATGCGCTTCGTCCTGCCGCGCGTGATTTCGACCCTGAAGTGCTGCGCCTGTTCGATCAGTACGTTCATGGTGTCATCGATCGTCGCGGTTTTCTGGCCGGCGCCGCGCGCTTCGCGGTCGGCAGCGCCGGTGCGGTCGGCCTGCTTGCCGCGCTGAGTCCGCGTTTCGCCGAGGCCCAGCAGATCGCGCCCGACGACGCGCGCATCACGGCGAGGAGCGTCGAGTTCGATTCGCCGAAAGGCTACGGCAAGGGGCGCGGCTATCTGGTGCGGCCGGCCAGGGCCGATGGGAAATTGCCGGTCGTGCTGGTCGTGCACGAGAACCGCGGACTGAACCCGCACATCGAAGACATCACGCGCAGGCTCGCGCTCGAGAACTTCATTGCGTTCGCGCCCGATGCGCTGTTTCCGCTCGGTGGCTATCCTGGCGACGAGGATTCCGCGCGCACGCTGTTCGGCAAGCTCGAGCAGCCGAAATCGCGCGAGGACTTCATCGCCGCAGCACACTGGCTCAAGGATGTCGAAGGCAACAACGGTCGCATCGGCGCGGTTGGTTTTTGCTACGGCGGCGCGATCGCCAGCTTCCTCGCCACGCAATTGCCCGATCTCGACGCGGCCGCGCCGTTCTACGGCGGTGCCCCGCCGACCGTGGACGTGGCGAAGATCAAGGCCGAGATGATCGTCGTGCTGGCCGGTGATGACGAGCGCGTCAACGCCGGCTGGCCTGCGTATGAAGCGGCCTTGAAGGACGCGAAGGTGAACTACGCGCTGTACCAGCCGCCCGGTACCCAGCACGGCTTCAACAACGACACCACGCCGCGCTACGACAAGCCGGCAGCCGACGAGGCATGGCGGCGCACGCTGGCACTGTTCGAGCGCACGCTGCGCACCTGATCGCGCTTGAGATGGAAGATCGGCGCGTCGGCAACCACGATTACGGGCAGGCAGTTCGGAGAACGCACATGGCAACGGGTTGGGCAGGCGACGGCGCGGTGCAGGACCAGATCGACGCGACCGTCGATGATGCGGTCAAGCGCGCGCGCAGCCAGCTCGCGAAAGGTCCTGGCCTCAAGCGCTGTGCCGACTGCGATGC
The DNA here is from genome assembly GCA_038259445.1 of Lysobacterales bacterium. Classification (GTDB taxonomy): domain Bacteria; phylum Pseudomonadota; class Gammaproteobacteria; order Xanthomonadales; family Rhodanobacteraceae; genus Dokdonella. The sequence goes on from JBBSOU010000004.1 coordinate 48,154, forward strand.
ACGCATTCCGCCGGCGCGGCGCAAGGCCGTGCCGGGCGTGCGCCTGTGCGTCGCCTGTCAGGAACTGGAAGACGGTGCGGCGCAGGTGATCGGCATCAATCGTCGCGGCAGCAAGGACAGCCAGCTTCGCTAGGAAGATTCGGGTTGATCCGATAATGGATTCTGCCTGGTATTTCGGTTATCCAACTCGACGGCGCGATCTTCGCTTCACCGGAATCATTCAAGCAGCGCGATCGCCTTGACCTGTGCCCAAACCGGCATGCCGTTGTGCAAGCCGAGCTGCTGCCACGAGCGTCGCGTGATCCGCGCGAGCAGTGCGCTGCCGCCCGCATCGAGTCGGACCAGGCACTGCGCCGGATGATCGGTATCGGCCACGCCGACGATGCTGGCGCGAACGCTGTTGAGGATGCTCGATGATGCCGGTGGCGACAGCGTGATGCTGACGTCGCGGGCGTCAATGCGACAGCGCACGCGTTCGCCGATCGCGCCGCTTCCGCGCGGCACGAACAAGCTGCCGCCCGGGAATGCGAGCGTGGTCAGATGATCGCCGTCGTCGATCGCGGTGATGCATGCGTCGACGACGGTACTGGCGTTGCCGGAAAAACGGCCGGGCAGGTCAATTCGCGCCAATGTCTCGTGCAGCCGCCCGCTGGCGACGACGCGCCCCGCGTCAAGCAGGACCAGATGATCGGCGAGTCGTGCAACTTCGTCGGCACTGTGGCTGACGTAGAGCGAAGGCACGTCGAGTTCCGCGTGCAGCACCTGCAGCAGTGCCAGGATTTCGCCACGGCGCGGGTGATCGAGTGCGGCCAGCGGTTCGTCGAAAAGAAGCAGGCGCGGATGGCTGAGCACGGCACGCGCGATCGCGACACGCTGGCGTTCGCCACCTGAGAGCGAAGCGGGTTTGCGCACGAGCAGCGGGCCGAGGCCGAACAATTCGATCAGGCGGTCGCACTGCACGCCCGGCGCGCCATCCGTGTTTGCGCGTCTGCGTGCGTAGTCGAGATTGGCAGCGACATCGAGATGATCGAACAGGCTTGCTTCCTGGAACACATAGCCGACGCGGCGTTGGTGCACGGGAATGAACGTGCCAGAAGCATCGTCCTGCCAGAGCTCGCCGTTGACCTCGATTCGGGCGTGCTGGGCGCGCTCAAGTCCGGCGATCACGCGCAGGGTCGTGGTCTTGCCGGAGCCGGACGGTCCGAACAGGGCGGTCACGCCGCGTCCAGGCAACGTCAGGTCGAGATCGAGCGCGAAGTCCGCGTAGCGCCGAGTGAAGCGGACAGCGATTGCAGGGTCCATCAGTTTCTTCGCTCACTCGGTCCGAACAGGCGCAGTCCAAACAGGATCACGAACGAGAACACCAGCAGGCCGGCCGACAGCCAGTGCGCCGACGCATAGTCCATTGCCTGCACGTGATCGTAGATCTGCACCGACAGCACGCGCGTCGCGCCGGGAATGCTGCCGCCGATCATGAGCACGACCCCGAACTCGCCAAGCGTGTGGGCGAAGCCGAGGATCGTGGCGGTGACGTAGCCTGATCGGCTCATCGGCAACACCACCGATACGAAGCGGTCGAACGGTGAGGCGCCGAGTGAGGCGGCGACATCGAGCGGCCGTTCGCCGATGCTCTCGAACGCCGATTGCAATGGCTGGATGACGAAAGGCGCCGAATACACCAGCGAAGCGATCACGAGCCCCGGAAACGTGAAGGCGAGCAGGCCGATTCCGAGCGATTCGGTCAGCACGCCAAGCGGACCCTCCGGTCCCATCAGCAGCAACAGATAGAAGCCGAGCACGGTCGGCGGCAGCACCAGTGGCAGTGCGACGATCGCGCCAATCGGACGACGCCACCACGAGCGCGTGCGCGCGAGCCACCACGCTATCGGTGTGCCGATCACGAGCAGCAGGAACGTGACCAGTCCGGCCAGCTTCAGCGTGAGTGCAATCGCGCTCCAGTCCGACGCATCGAGCGGAAACGGCGTATCGCTCACGGCGCAGCGTCATCCGGCAGCGCAAATCCGTAGCGACGCATGATCGCGCGTGCTTCGGGCGCTTCGGCGAAGGTCGCGAACGCATGTGCGAGTGGCTTGCCGTTGCCGTGTGCGGTAACGACGAAACCCTGATCGAGCGGTGTGTGCAGGCTGTCGTCGATGAGCGCGTAGCTGCCTTTGGCGCCGAACTCCGGATGCAACGCGAGTGACAACGCGATGATGCCGATGTCGGCATTGCCGGACTGCACGAACTGCGCGGTCTGCGCTACGTTCTCGCCGTACACGAGCTTCGATTCGACTGCATCCCAGATCTTGCGGGCGCGCAGCGCCTCGGCCGCACGCATCCCGTACGGTGCATGGCGAGGATTGGCAATGGCAATCCTGCGGAAGCGTGCATCGACCAGATCATCGATCGTCAATGCGCTGGCGTCATGGCGTTGACTCCACAGCACGATGCGGCCGAGCGCATGCCGATGGATCGGGCCCATAGCGTTGCCGCTGGTGACGAGCGCGGCCGGAAACGCGATGTCGGCGGAGAAGAACACGTCGTAGGGCGCGCCTTGCGCGATCTGCGTGCTCAGATTGCCTGACGCACCATAGGCGGTCTCGACCACGGCATCGGGATATCGGGTCCTGAACGCGACGACGATCTCGTCCATGCAGAACTTGAGGTCGGCAGCCGCGGCAATCAGCAGGCGCTCGGCAGCGACGCATGATGTCGATGCGAGCAACGCGGCGAGCAGCACGAGCACCCGCAGGACGAAGCAATTCATGATGCGGCAGCGACCGTGGCGTTGTTTCCGACAGGCTATATCGCTGTGTGCGCGACGGTCAACGCCCGATCGATTCGGTGTGCCATCCGTGTCACGCGCGCATCAGCGCGGCTGTGCGCCATGCGCCTCGAGCAGTCCGCGCAGTGCCGGCGACCACACTGTCCATGCGTGCCCGCCCGGCAGCACGATGACATGATTGACCGGCAGGTGCGGCTCGAGCAGGCTGATTGCGCCGCGCAGGCGATCCTTGTCGCCATAGGCCAGCCACACCCGATCAGCCTTGGCCGGATCCTGCGAAAGTTCCTTGATGTAGCGCCACATCTCGCGCTGGAAGGTGTCGGCACCCAGTGGCTGCGCGGGACCGGGATTCCAGTTCGCCACGCCTCCGGCATCGCGTACCTCGTTGACGATTGCGCGCCCGCCGAGATACGGCGCGAGCAGGAACAACCCGTCGATCGTGCCGGGATGCTGGATGTCATAGAGCAGCGTGCCCATGCCGCCCATCGAGGCGCCACCGAGCCAGATCGACTGGTAGCCGCGCGCGCGCGCCGGCGCGATCACTTCGTCGTGCAGGCGTCGGCTTGCGCCACCGTCGCGATAGTCGCCGAGCGTCACTTCGGCGAGCATGACATCGGCGTCAGGCCAGGCGGCATGCACGGCCTCGGCAATGCCACTGCGCTGCAACGCCGCGAGATCGTCGGCACGTCCCGGCAGGATCACGACCAGTCGCTGGGCGGTCTGCGGTGCAGGCACCAGCGCGGTGTCGAGCGGCAGGGCAGTATCGCGGCTCGGGCCACACGCTGCCACGACCACAAGGCCCAGCAGGGCGACCAGTGCGCGCAGGTATCGGGTCATCATCGTCAACATCCTCGGTGCGCGCGTGTCGGCATGGCACGCGCATTCGGCAGCAATTATTTCGGCGCGCAGCGACGGTCACGGCCGCGCGCGTGTTTACGCAAACTCTGACTGAAGCGCCATTCCGGCTTGGCCGCCGGAAAGACCGAACAACTGTTTTTCGACCACTCCTAGCGTGTATCCGCCGGACTCGTTGCAGCAGGTTTCGACGCGGGACCGGTGAACGCGGGCCCGAGCACGTCGGCATCGCTCCAGCCGCGATCGAGGTCGATGCCGGTTGTGTGCCAGACATGTGCCTTGACGCGAACCGGTCCGCGCACGCGCTCGGAGAACTTCACCGGCAACAGGAACGGTCCGACGCGCCGGTATTCCAGAAACGTGGTGTCGACGTGTGCGCCCTGCGTCGTCTCGAAACCGTTCAAGGTCATGTGCACGCGGTAGAGCAGCGACGTCTCGGTATCGATCCACAGGACGACCGTGTCTTCGGACGCATCGCCGAAGCCCGGCTGCAAGGTTGCGACCAGCCGGTGGAAGCGCCGTCCCGAATCGCGCGCGTCGGCGATGCGCTGCATCGATGTCGCACGCTCTAGCACGAAGGATGGGCCGAAATGGAACATGCGGAATGCATCGTTGGTCATTGCCGTGGCGCTGCGCTTGAGCGGATCGCTGTCGCGCACGCCGTTGTAGAAGATGTCGATGTCCTCGCGCGTACGCGCCACATGCTTGGTGCCATCAGGACCGACATGACTCACCGCATACAGTCCGGTCGATGGACGGTAGCGTTCCTGCGAGGTGATGCGGAATCCGCTGTCGGTGACGATCGGCTGGATGCGCTGAATCACGGCATACCAGCGGCCATCGGTGGAAAGGTTGATGTCGCCCGGGTGGTTGCGGATGTCGCCACCGTGTGCGGCCAGCGATCGATCGAAAATCTGCTGGGCGCCAAGGCCATCGCTGAAGTGGGCATTGCCATCCACGTTCGGTGGAAACGATGCACAGCCGCCGAGGGTGAGCAAGAGCACGCCGAGGACGGCGATGAATCGACGTGGCATCATGAATGTGATCCTGAAAAACGCGATGTCCTCGAGTATGACGGGATGCCGTCGCCGGTGAACTGCGTCACGATGCTGCACTCGGTCGGCGCCGATCCGGGGCGCCGACCTCGCTCATGGGGCCTATTCCGAGAACACGATCGGATTATCGAGATCCTGGCAGAAATCCTGTTTGCTCGGCGGGCTCGTGCTGCCGTCCGCGAACTTGGCGCGAATCCACTGGTTGCAGCCTTCGCTGTCGGTCGAGGCGTCCCATACCAGCGTTTCGGTATCGCCGGCGCCAATGCCGCTGCCGATGTCGAACATGCCCCAATCGGACTTGTTCTCGGAGACCTGAAGGCTGGTGATTTTCGACGACGTGTCGTTGGTGACCTTGAATTCCCACTGATCGGCAGCTGCATTGAAGCTGGCGAAGGCGAATGCGGCGCAAAGCAGGGTGGAGCTGAGGCGAAGGCTGGTCGACATGGAAGATCTCTATGGATGGATGAGAAGTGCCGTCGGTGACGGCACGCCGGGGCAACCCGAACGCCGCTGCGACGCATGCCGATACGGCGTGCATTGCAAACGTTCACGGGCAGCTCGCAATGCACAGAGCAAGAAAGAGGCCAGCGCGAATGCCGGCAGATCGCACCCAAGGCGCGTCACGACACGACCGGTTGTCAGGTTCTGTCATGGCCGCTTCTGACGTCAGCATGGGTTCACTTGACCAGCGGACGCACGGTCGTGAAGCCGCCATCGACGGCGATCACCTGACCGGTCACACGGGCGGACTGCTCGGAAAGCATCCAGCGCATCACGTCGGCGACCTGCGTTGCGGTTTGCAGCCCGCCGAGTGGATATTGCCTTGCGGCACCCTCGCGCATTGCGTCCATGCGCAGTACGCCGGCGGTCATCGGCGTTTCGGTCATGCCCGGAGCGACGGCATTGATGCGCAGTCCGATCGACGCATAGGTCGCCGCGGCACTTCGTGCAAGTGCTTCGATGCCACCCTTGGCGGCAGCGATGGCTTCGTGATTGGCGACGCCGATGCGAGCAACCACGCTCGACACCAGCACTGCCGAGCCGCCGCCGCCGCTGCTGCGCATGGCGCTGACCCAGGCGCCGAGCATGAAGAATGCGCTGTCGAGGTTGACTCTGACAACGTCGCTGTACTGCACCGCCGTGGTCCGGTGCAGGGGTGCGATCAACGTGCTGCCGATGCAATGGGCAAGCATCGTCGGCGCCGCGCCGAGTTGATCGACACAGGCAGCGATGGCTGCCGCAGCGCCCTCGGCGCTGCAGACGTCGGCAGCAATGTGGGCATCGGCGTCGATATCCGCGAGCGTGCCCGCGTCGCGCCCGACAGCGGCGACGCGATGGCCGGCATGACGCAGCTGCGCGGCCAGTTCACGGCCGATGCCGCCGCGCGCTCCGGTGATCAAGGCGATGCAGCCGGATTCGGCTGCCTGCTGTGTCGGCTCGTTCATCGCTACTCCTCGAGTTCCGTGGGGCATGGTTGTTCGATCAGAGGCGCGGATCGGCGACCGCGCCGCGCCGCCGACACGCCGCCGAACAGAAGCGCACGGCATCCCAGCATCTTTCCCATCGCTTGCGCCAACTCATCGGACGTCCGCACGCCGCACAAGGCTTGCTCGGCAGATACGATTTGTTGCCGCGGCCATCGCCAGGCGATCGGCTCATGGGATCATGCGCGTCTGCGGGTTGGAGTCGGGAAATACGCGCGTCGGAGGCGCGCGGATGCGACCCATCACGACCGTGCCGCGCTACGATGCGGGCTCGATTCCCTGGCGAGCGCACGATCGCCACCGCACGGAGGTCTGATGGCAGTCAAGGACAGCAACGGCACGCCGCTCGACGAGGGCGACAGCGTCATCGTCATCAAGGATCTGAAGGTCAGGGGTTCCGCGCTTGCGCTCAAGCGCGGCAGCCTGATCCGCAACATCCACCTGATCGAGAACGACGACGAAAACATCGAAGGCAGCTCGGACAGGATCAAGGGCCTCGTGCTCAAGACCTGTTTCCTGAAAAAGGCGTGATCGGACGAGGTCGACGCGGTCGCATGTGCCGGCCGCAGCGTGCACTGGCGGCCCCCGGGAACCGTCGATAGTCCCGCTACGGACTGCCGGCTACCAGACCTTGAGCGGGATCCCGCGCTTCATCGCGTCGCTGTAGTTGGCGCGCTCGGATCGGCAATATGCGCTGCCCATCGCAAACTTGCGGCAGATCGACGGGCGATCGTCATAGATCGTGCAGCACATGTTCAAGGGATCGATCGCGGCGCACCAGCCTTCCTCGTTGTGCGCCATCACTGGCAGCCCCTTGTCGGTGGTCTCGGTGAGGTGACGCGGCACGCGGTCTTCCGGCATCAGCACCACCGTCAGCCGACAGCAGACGGCATCACACGACGAACAGGACACCTGCGGATCGATGTCGAGCGCATCGTCATCGGTGTCTTCAGGATGCACGCGCCCGGCACTCACTGGAATGTCCCGACCATCTTCACGACGCCACGGCGACAGCTCGGCAGGCGGCCACGGAATGGCACCACATCAGCTGCGTTCATGCGGCCTCGCTGCTCACTGACGAGGAATCCCTGCAGCGCCAGCGCCCGCGTCAACGAGGCGCTGTTGCCGCGACCGGGATCGGTAATGAGGATCTCGGCGATCGGGCTCGCATGCCGCCTCATCACATCGGCAAGCAGCTCGGCATGGCCACGCTCATGGAAAATGTCGCTCGCAATGAGGAGATCGAACGCGCCGAGTGACACGTGTTCGACGTCCCCACTCAGCGTACGGAACGCTACGGCGGGCACCTCGTTCAGCGCTGCGTAGCAGGCGAGGGAGGCGTCGCCGAGCGCATCATGATCGCTGGCGACGATGTCGGCGCCACGCCGCATCCGTACAAGACTGGCCAGCGCCGCTGCGCAGCCGATTTCGAGGATGCGCTTGCCTTCGATGTCATGCAGCGCCATCGAATCGGCGAGCAGGCGTCCGGATGGCCAGACATGGCCGAACAGGCTCCACTGCGCGGACGAGATGCCGATGCGCTGAGCCGTGTTGTCGGCATCGGCAAACTGCTGCGGATCGCTGAGCGAGCGAGCGCGGTAGTCGTGGTCGCCGAGGCGCAAGGTACGGACGTGGGTCTGGTAACCCGACATGAGCGGTTTTCCGGAGAGCAACAAGGCGTATCACGGCCATGTCGGAAGGTCGGTGCAGCGTTCAATCAAGGACAACCCAGCGTCGCCGATGCGGGAGCGCGCAGTCGGCCACGCCATCTTACGCGGCTACAGCCTCCGCCGAAGCTTTCGAAGCGATTCAGTTCAGCTGTCGCGTTCGCATTCATTCAGCAGTCGCGCTACGGCTTCGATGTGCGCATCGGGGGCGCCGAGCACGCCGAGCGCTCGCGCGAGCCGCAGCACGTACTCGAGGTTGCTGCCGCTGGGGCCTGCGCTGAGGCGCACCTGGCGGGCGATATCCGCGTCACTCGCTGGACCCAGCCAGGCCGCATTCCCGGGCGTCGCAATGTAGACCAATGCATCGACGGTGCTGCCGTCGTCGAAGTGGATCGGACTGGCGAAACGCAGGTAGCCATTCTTCTCGCGGCGGTCGAGATGGGCGAGAACGGCAGGACTGATGCGGTAGGCCATGCCCGCGCACCGTGCACCAGGTTCGTCGGTCAAGGTAACCACGCGGCCTGGTGAATCGGGCGTACCGCGATGGTCATGCGAGCCTTGCCACAACCGGCGCGAGCGATCACGTATCGACGCGCGTCGCTGCTCGTGGAACGCGAAGTCGGCCTTGTAGATCAGCGACCCGTAGCCGAAAAGCCAGAAATCGGCGTGGTCGTCGAAGCGGCTCATGCGCCGGTTGATCAGGGTCGTATCGTGGCTCATGCCGTGCGCATGCAGCGAAGTGCGCAGGTCCAGGTGCGCATCAACTGAGCCAGGCGTGCAGGTTCTCGATCGCGCGCTCGCGTGGGTAGTCGCTCGCCCCCGAAGGCGCGTAGTGCCTGCCGTGATAGGCGACGACGAGGTCACCGAGCTCGCCGGCGATGTCGTCGGTCTCCTCGATGATGATCTCGAGGGTTTCCAGCGCCTCGTCGATATCCTCGGCCGGGATCGGCAGCTTGAGCAACACGACCCACGTGATCGCACCTGCGCTGTCCGCGGACGGCGCGTCGGAACCGGTGCGCGCGAGCGCATCCACGCGCGACTGGTAGCGTTCACGTGCCGGACTTTCCGCGGCATACACGGCGATCGACTCGCCGGGCTGCTGCAGATCCTTGCCTTCGATACTCTCGTGGCTCGAAACGACGACGAAACTCATGCGCGATCCGCTCCAGTAGGGATCAGGCGTGTCCGGCCGCAGGTGTGCTGCCGCCACGGATACGCTTGATCAGCAGCACGACACCAAGCACGATCAGGCCGGCGATGATGCCGACCACCGCGTCGATGGCCATGGCCGCGACCGTGCCCATGGCGCCGGCCGGAACGATGCCGGTGATGGCGTGGTGCAGTGGTCCGATGCTGTGCGTGAGGATGCCGCCGCCGACCAGGAACATCGCGGCCGTACCGGCCACCGAAAGTCCCTTCATGAGCCAGGGTGCGCCGGCGACGATGCCGCGACCCAAGGCGCGCATTGCGCGTTGCGCGCCACCTTCGCCGCTGCGCTGTGTCAGGTAAAGGCCGGCATCATCGAGTTTGACGATGCCGGCAACGAGGCCGTAGACACCGATCGTCATGATCACGGCAATGCTGCTCAATACCGCGAGTTGGGTCGTGAAATCCCGACCGGCAACAGTGCCCAGCGTGATCACGATGATCTCGGCGGAAAGGATGAAGTCGGTGCGGATCGCGCCCTTGATCTTGTCCTTCTCGAACTGGACCATGTCGACCGATTCATCGGCAACTGCCTGCAGCCGCTGTGCCTGCTCATCGGACGTGTCGTCATGCAGGAAGCGATGCGTGAGTTTCTCGACGCCCTCGTAGCAGAGGAAGGCGCCACCAGCCATCATCAACGGCGTCACCGCCCATGGCGCAAAGCTGCTGATCAGCAGTGCGGCCGGCACGAGCACGAGCTTGTTGAGCGCCGAACCCTTGAACACGGCCCATACCACCGGCAACTCGCGGTCGGGCTTGACGCCGGCAACCTGCTGCGCGTTGAGGGCGAGATCGTCACCGAGTACACCGGCGGTCTTCTTCGCGGCGACCTTGGTCATGACGGCAACGTCGTCGAGCAACGTCGCGATATCGTCGATCAGTGCCAGCAGACTTGATGCCATGGGGATACGCAGGGGAGGGTGACGGCATGCATTCTCGCATCGCCGTGGCGATTGCGGGAGGGGTCAATCGTTCGGCGGATGCGGCGTTCCACGCAGTAGAGATTCAGAGCAAGGCGTAAAGCAGGTTAAGGAGCGCCCACACCGAGAATCCGAACGCCACCGTGCGCAGGTACGGCACGCCCGCCGCATACAGTGGGACATAGACGACCCTGGCGGCGAGATAGACCTGGGTCGCCAGGATCGTGTCGGCACTGCTGCGATCGGCGACCACCACGGCGAGCACCAACGCGGCGAACAGCGGAAACGTTTCGAGGAAGTTCTTCTGCGCACGCTCCAGGCGCGCAGCGACACCGTGCAGAGGCTTCGGCTCGCCGTCGCGTGCCGACGCGTTCCAGGCAATGCCGCGCTGGTAGGTCATCAGGCTGGCAGCCAGTCCAATCTGGACGAGACCGAGAACCACGCTCCACGCCAGCATTTGCAGCTCGACAGTCATGATCGATCCTTGGTGTTGGACATTGGCGCGGACTCTACACCCGCATTCAGTTGCCGCCGCGGGAGGGTTTGAGCTTCACTTCGAACAGTTTGGGCCACAGTTTGCCGGTGACAAACAGGCGATCGTTTTTCGCGTCCCAGGCAATGCCGTTGAAAACATCGATGTTCGGTTGCATGTCGGCAGCGGTCAGCAGGCCGCTGAAATCGACCTGACCGGTCACTCGCCCGCTGGCCGGATCGATCATGACCACATGCGGCGTGCCCCATACGTTGGCCCAGACTTCGCCCTTGATGTACTCGAGTTCGTTGAGCTGCGGCAGCGCACGACCCTGGTACGTCACGTCGACGAACCCGGTTTCAGCGAACGATTGCGGATCGAGGAAGCGCAAGCGCGCCGAACCATCGCTGAGGATCAGGCGCTTGCCGTCGTGGGTGATTCCCCAGCCCTCGCCCTTGAACTCGAACGTGCGCAGCAACGTGAACGTATCGATGTCGTAGACGAAACCCGTGCGCGTCTGCCATGTGATCTGGATCAGCTGCTTGCCCCATTCGGTCAGGCCTTCGCCAAAATGGCGAGACTCGAGATCGTGCTTGCGGATCACCGTGCCGGTTTCCAGATCGACCTTGCGCAGGCTCGAACGACCGTTCAATCCCGTGCTCTCGTAAAGCACGCCCTCGCGTGCGATGAGGCCCTGCGTGAACGCGCCGCGGTCATGCGGATAGGTGTTGACGATCGCGTAGGTGTACGAGGTCGGCGCACGCGCCGCCTCGCTGACCAGCGGCACCGGCTGCGCGAGCGTGACCGGTGCAGACACCAGCGAGAGCGCGCCGATAAGGGCGGCATGCCAACAGCGCGGCATGGACAGCACTCGGCGATCTGTTGGGTGATTGCGGCGCATCGACTCGAATCCGGCTGGTCACGACAGGCGACGCTGGTGCGCCGATGATCGTCGGGATCAGCCCTGCGGTGCAACGCCTGCGCGAATTCAGACGCCCATGCCTTCGGTCCGTGCGGCAGCATGTGAAGATGGCGACCATTCCAGAGGAAGCCAGCAATGACCCGCCACACGAATCCGCAGGCCGAGCAGATGGGCGACGAATCGATGGTGCGTAATCTGGCCTGGCAGGCGCAGGCGATCTGGCCGCAGGAACAGGCACTTTTCGACCGCTACACTCTGCCCGACAACGCGGTCATTCTCGATCTCGGCTGCGGTACCGGTGAAATCACGCGTCGCCTCGCGACACGGTTTGCGCATGCCGAGGTGATCGGCGTGGACGTGCTCGAGTCGAACCTCGCGCTGGCACGATCCGCTGCTGCGACAGATGCGCGTCCGCGCATCCGCTACGAGCAGGGCGATGCCTTCGCCCTGACACATGCCGATGCGCACTTTGATCTCGTGGTCTGCCGTCATCTGTCACAGGCGGTGCCCGATTTCGCGCTGGTACTTGCCGAAATCACTCGCGTGCTGAAGCCCGGTGGCTGGGTGCACCTGCTGTCGGAGGACTACGGCATGTTGCACATGCCGGCGCTCGATTTCGATCCGGATCGCTTCTGGAACGAAAACGCGATCGTCTACCTGCGCAGCATCGGTTGTGACGGACGTATCGGCCGTCACTCGCCGACTTTGCTCGAAGAAGCGGCCTATACCGACCTCGCCGTCGACTACGTGATCGTCGATACCGTGCGCGTGGGCCGCGCCGTGTTCGCCGGCATCATCGGCGCGTGGCGCGATGGCTACGCGGAGGTTCTCGCTGCTGCGTCATCACGCACGGAGAACGACGTGTCGGCGGATTTCGCCCGCATGATCCACGCGATCGAGACGCCGCCCCACTATGCGGTGTGGCACGTGCCGGTCATCTCGGCACGCAAGCCAACAGGTACCTGAACGCCCAAACCCGAATCCGCGACATCGGAGCCGCTAACGTGCGAACGCGCTGATCAGACGCATCGCTGGCGAAGCGCGATCGCTGGTGCTCGGCCGCACGATTGTGCTTCGCGCCAATCCGCGCCACGCAAGCGCAAGCGCTTCGCGCGCTTGCGCTTGACGCCGGTTACTTCGACTTCTTTTTCTCGTCCTTGGCGGCACGCTTCTCCTTGAGCGTCTTCTCGGGTTTCTTCTTGGTCGTCTTCTTCGAATCCATGCCCTTGCTCATGATCGCCTCTTGAGGTGCTGTGGTGATGGGGACTGCGCGGCAGCGACAAGCTTTCCCGCGCCAAGGCGGGCAGCCGTCCTGGCCGGCGCCGCGCGGACGCTACGTTGCCGCAGCACCGGCTGCTTGTCCATCGGCTGCAGGCTTTTCAGTGCGTAATTGTCGCGGCCGCGTCGCTGTGCACCCCTGCCGGCGTAGCCTTCGCGAGCAGGTTCGGGGCTTGTGCACGGTTCCCGGCTGGGCAATCGCGTCCGCCGAGCGGGGCGCGCGGATGACGATGCCGTGCCGAGTCCATAGAATGCCGTGATGATCAAGAACATCGCTGCCTACTGTTTCGTCGCGATCGACGAACCGCACGTTCTCGCGGACGCGTTGCGTGAGCGTGCCGCGCGCGACGGGTTGTCCGGAACCGTGCTGGTCGCGCACGAGGGCATCAATTTTTTCCTCGCCGGCGAAGGTCAC